>PXAS01000034.1 GCA_003565815.1 PVC group bacterium | reverse complement strand
CGGCGGTGGCGCTGGGGGCGGATATGCTCGAAGTACACGTCACCTTTTCCCGGGAGTGTTTCGGACCCGATGTGCCCGCCTCGCTGACGCTGCCCGAAGTGGCCGAGTTGAAGCGGGGCGCTGACTGGATTCGCACGGCGTTGCGCCATCCGGTGGACAAAGATGCGATGGCGGAGGATCTGCAGCCTTTGCGGGCCTTGTTCCGGAAAAGCGCCGTGGCGCTGCGTGATTTGCCCGCCGGGCATGTGTTGATGCCCGCGGATTTCGGCTTTCGCAAACCCGGCGGCGGGCTCGATGCCGATCAGGCCGCGAAACTGCTCGGCAAACGCCTGACCGCCCCGCTGGCCCGATTCACGCCTTTGCATCCCGATCAATTTGACTCCTGAGCTTCCATCATGCGCATATTCTTTCCCGAACCCATGGATTTCGCCCCCGACGCACTGGACAAGTTGCGCGGGGCGGGTCATGCGATCTGCCGTCACGAAGCGGGGAACACCGATTTCGACGCGGAGTTGGCGGAGGCGGAGGTCGTGGTGGTGCGCCTTGGCATTCACTGGGATGCAAAACGCTTGTCCGCCGCCCCCAAACTCCGGGCCATTCTCACGCCGACCACGGGACTGGATCATATCGACCTCGAAGCCGCCGCCGAGGCGGGGGTCGCGGTCCTTTCCCTGCGCGGACTTGAGGGGCTGGATACGGTGACCTCCACCCCCGAGCATGCCTTTGCCCTGCTGCTGTCCCTGGTGCGTCACATTCCCGCCGCCTCGGCGGCGGTGTTGCGGGGCGAATGGAACCGGGACGCGTTCGTGGGGCGCGAACTGCGGGGCAAACGGGCGGGAATCATCGGCTGCGGACGCACCGGATCCGCGTTCGGCGGCTATTGCGAGGCATTCGGCATGCAGGTGGAATACATCGATCCCAACGTCGAACATCCCGCCTGGCGCCGCCACGGGGGCCTTACGGACCTGGCCCGATCCTGCGAGGTGATTTCCCTGCACGTGCATTTGGACGACGAAACCCAAAACATGCTGGATGCCTCGTTTTTCGGGGCTTGCGCACACGCGCCCTGGTTGATCAATACCTCCCGGGGAGCCCTGATCGATGAATCCGCGTTGATGGAAGCGCTGGACGGGGGACAAATTTCCGGCTTTGCGGGGGATGTGATTTGCAATGAACCGGAAACGGGGGATGCTTTGCATTCTCCCCTGCTGGATGTCGCCCGCCGTCGTGACAACGTGATTCTCACCCCACACATTGCCGGTGCCACAATCGACGCCATGCGGACCACTGAAAATATGATTGTGGATGCTTTTTTGAAGTGGATGAGCGTTGATCCCGACAAAGCAAGCCCAGAGTAAGTCTATGAACGAGCCCCATTCCCATTCCAACCGCTCCAGTGTTCAAAATCACGGGCTGTCCCTTTTTTTGACGCTTTTGGCCGTGGGGATCATTGTGAGTCTCCAGCATTATGCCTCATTCGAAGTGCGGGTGGCGGCGGTTCTGGCCTGCGCGCTGCTGGGGGGGATTGCCTGGCTGTTGCGTCATCCCGCCGGGGCGGGCTTGTGTTCCGCGGCGGTGGCCGCGGGCTGGATTTCCTTGGCCTCTTATCCGGCGGGGGTTAGTTTGTGGCCGCGTTCTTTGATTGTGATTGTCCTGTTCGCGGCGCTGGTTTTGCCCTGGACGATTCGCGCCCCGAAAAAAACGCGGGGGAGATTGGCATACCTGTTTCCCATCGTCCTGGGACTCTGGATGCTGTACACCCCGCCCGCGCGGCGCTACACCGCCCGGTCAAACCACCCGGAATTGCTCAATCTTGCCGCAAAACTGACCGGTCCGGAGGACGCGATCCGCTTTGTGCATGAAAACATCGAGCGCGTGAAAGGTCCGCCCACCGACACGGCCTTGGACACCCTGCGGCGGGGGCAGGCTCATTGCGGGGGCATGAGCGGTCTTTTGCACAACCTGTTGGAGAATATGGGGCATCGCTCGCAGATCATCCATTTGCGCAGCGGAAGACGGGGGCATATTCATACCCTGATCGAGGTGCGGGTGGAAGGCGTTTCGTATATCGGGGATCCACAGGAAAATTTTTGGGTGCGCATGGACGCCGAAGATTTTGCCCGGGGCGAAATTCCCGAAGACGCGCCAACCCTTTGGCAGGGAAATTGGACCGTCTACCGCTACACCCCCGGTCCCGGGTACGTCGAGGTTGCGAGACCTTGAGTTCCGTTCAGATGTCCCCGATGTAAGAAAAACTCATTTTCTGTTTTATTTTGTCCTGACTTGGGTATGATCATCCGAAATGAATGTGTTTCGAGCTTTCAAATTGAACGCCATGATTTCCCGGCGGGAAATTGTCGCTTTCCTTTTGCCTTGGTGCGGGGTGGCGGTTTTGCTCAGCCTGGCGGTATCGCGCGCCGCGAGAACGGGAGGGGAGGGATTCGGGTGGGTTCATTGGTTTCTGTTCTTTATTTCGCTGTTATCCTTGGGCATCGGCGGATTTTTCAGCTTGAAGGGGTCGCCCCAATCCGCCCCTCAATCCTCGCCGCACCCCACGGTGGGGGAATCGGTGGAAGAGTGCTCCGAGCGGGAACGATTCATGGAGATGGAAATAGAGCGCCACAAGTTGGCCGGCGAAAGAGCCATTTTGATGCTTCGGGACAGCCAAATCGCGGAGGCCCGGGCGCGGCATCAGACCCGTCGCATGCATGCGGTGTTTCAGCAATTGAACCATCCGGCCGGGTTTTTGGATGATACCGGGCACATTCTCGAGTTGAATGACGCCGGTTCCGAGCTGATCGGCCAATCCGTGGAGGAAGTCCGCGGAAATTTCATCTCCTCCATCCCCGCCCTGGGAGGCGCCACGGTGTTCAACACCCAATTGCGACGGGCGGCGGCGGGCGAAACCGTGAAATTCCAACAGGAGGTAAACAGTTCCGACCAGAACAGCCATATCATTGCCATGTCGCTCAAGCCCGTGCCCGGGGATGACGGCAAGGTGGCGCTATTGATTTGGGAGGGGCATGACATCACCGAGCGGGTTCGCGCCGAAGTCGCTCTGCAGGAAACCTTCCACCAATTTCAACAAAGTCAGAAAATGGAGGCGATCGGGCGTCTGGCCGGAGGAATCGCCCACGATTTCAACAATCTCCTCACCTCGATCCTTGGTTTCAGCAACATGGCCCTGGAGCAATTGAATCCCGAGGACGAAGTGACCGAAGACCTCGGCGAAGTGATTCAGGCCGCCACCCGGGCGCAAAATCTCACCCAAAAATTACTGGCGCTTTCCAGAAAAGACGTGCCCGACAGTCAACCCGTGGATTTAATCAGACTCCTCCAAGAAATGGACCACCTTATCCGGGTTTCGCTCACCGACAACGTGGAGCTGGTGTCGGAGTTGGGTGATGATCCCTGCATGATTCTCGCGGATCCCACCTCCATGGAGCAGGTAATCCTCAACCTGGCGGTCAATGCCCGTGACGCCATGCCCAAAGGCGGACGTTTCTATCTGAGCACCGGCATGGAGGAAGTCCGAAGCGGCATGATGGGCATCATCCCGGAACTGGCGCCGGGGACGTACACGTATTTGTCCGTGCGCGACACCGGATGTGGCATGAGCGATGAAATCCTCGAACATGTCTTCGAACCGTTTTTCACCACCAAGGAATCCGGTCAGGGCACGGGATTGGGGCTTTCCACGGTGTATGCCATCGTCAAACAATATTTGGGGGGGATCGAACTCAAGAGCGAGCCCGGGGTGGGGACGGAATTCCGCATTTATTTTCCATATTACAGTCATGTGGAGCAGATGATGCTCGATCTGCCCGAAGAGCTTCAAGCCCTGCCGCTGCCCACGGGCAACGAAACCGTCCTCATGGTCGAGGACGAGGAAGCCGTGCGGCGCATGGGGGTTCGGATGATTGAATCCCTTGGCTACAATGTTCTGTTGGCCAAAGACGGGGAAGAAGGGGTTCGCGTCGCGGAGGAATACGAGGGCACCATCGATTTGATTGTCACCGATGTGGTCATGCCGAATTTGAGCGGCCCCGAGATGATCGACCGCTTGCGCCTCAGCAAGGGCCACATCCCCCACTTGTACGTTTCCGGCTTCACCATGGACAAGCTCAAGGAGCACGGGGCCGATGATTCGGAACAACACTTACTGCGAAAGCCATACAACCGCGAAGCCTTGGCCCGGAGAATGCGGCAAATTCTCGACGAGTAGAATTTCTATCCCACGCTGACGCCCAGGCGCTCGAGCGCGTCTTTCGCCGTCTGCGTGGGGAGCAACTCGAAACTTCGCTCCAAATCGCGCCGGGCCTGGGCGTTTCGTCCGGCCTTTTCATGGAGGAGACCCCGTCCCAGGTGCAAGTAAAACCATTCGGAGTTGAGGCGAATGGCTTCGTTCCAAGCCCGAAGCGCGTCATTGGGATTGTTCATGGCTTCGTGCGTCTTGGCCTCCAAACCGTAAAACAACGCTTCACGGGGCTCCAGACGCCGGGCTTCCCGCGCGTGCCGCAATGCGGCTTGATGTTGATTGTTTTTCAAGGCTTCAAGCCCTTCCTCGTACAATTCGTACGCAGGAGCTTGGTTTCGCAGATTCCGGGTGCGGACCCGATACTCGTTTTCTCCGATATATCCGTTTGCGGTTTGGTTTCGTTCAATGGCTTCCCGGTTGCGGCGCACCCGTTCGACCGATGCCGGATGCGAGGCCAGCCACCCGCCGGCGCTGCGTTGGTTTTCCGCGAACATTTCCTGCAGAGTCACCGCCCCGACGGGATCGTACCCGGCATCGACCATATAGAGGATGCCGTAATAATCGGCTTCGATTTCGGCGGCGCGGCTGTACCGAAGCAGTCCGAGGCCCCCGGCCACACCGCCGACCATTTCCACGATGTCACGGCGATCATCCCCGGCGAGGCCCGCAGCGCCGGCCACGCCCAGTTGCAAGACCATGCCGCGTTCCATCTGTTGGGCGGAATGGCGCGCGGCGGCGTGGACGATCTCATGGGCCAGCACCGCCGCCAGCTCGCTTTCATTGCGTAGGGAGGTCAACAGCCCGCGATTGATGGCGATTTTTCCGCCCGGCATGGCCCAGGCGTTCCAGCTGCTTTCGTTGATGACCACGAACTCATAGGGGAGGTGGGGGCGATCGCTTTTTTCGGCCAATTTTTCACCGACTTCCCGCACGTAGCGGGTGACTTCGTCGTCCAGCAGGTATGCACCGCCCTGCTGTTGTTGCTGGTAGGCATAGTGTTGCCGGCCGATGGCAATTTCCTGTTGTTCGCTGATCAGCGTGAATTCCGTGCGTCCGGTAACCGGATTGGTGGCGCAACCATAGATGATCAGGCCGAGGAGCAGACAAGTCAGAAAGATTCGTAGAGGTTTCATCTCTATATTTTACACCATGATCGTCGGATTGGCGATACCTGGACTTGCATTTTTTGAGAATATCTACATTGGTTCCGTCATTCACCCGTTTTCTCGACCCCATTCATCCAACCAAAATCGGAGCCTCCCACATGCAAAAAATCACCATCCTCGTCGGCGTACTCTTGAGTCTGCTCGGTCTGGTCAGCTATTCCCTGACCGCTTTCGAGCATTTTACGGCCGGATTGCCCCTCTTTCTGGGCATTCCCATTGCCTATTGTGGCTGGGCGGCCATGAAAAACCCTGACAAAAACAAGCTCTACATGCACATTGCCGTGGGCTGCGCGGCCATTCTCTTTTTGGGGTCGGTGACCCGTCTGCCCTGGATCGGCGGGCATGAGGAGCAAAAGGTCCTGAACAAGGCCGTTTCCCTTTGGGGCACCGCCTTTCTCTCCTTCTTGTTGCTGGGCGTGTATCTTCAGTCTTTCCTGAAGGCCCGCGGTGGCGTTCCCGTTTCGGAAAACCCCGTGCAACCTCCGCAACCCCAACCCCCCGAGTCTTCGGAACCCGTCGCCTCCGACGAGTTGTCCACGCCGGAACCAAAAACGGACGCTCCGGCGGAAACCCCCGAAAAATCCTGAAAAAAACAACCTCCACACGTTTCCCTTGGAACTTCAATATGAAAAAAATCTTTTTGAGTCTGTTTGTGATGGGCCTGCATCTCTTCGCAAGTGCCACGGATGTGGCCGTTACGGTCAAACAACACAGTGAGCACAGCGCCATGCCGGATCGGCCCTATGGGAAAAACGATCTTTCCTTTGGCGCGTACATGGAGTTTTTCGAGGGTCCCGCGGGCTGGCGCGTCGGCGCCGCCTTTGCCGATGATCTCAGCGGACCGTTGGCCGCCGACCGCGTGATTACGCCGGAACTCACTCTCCTGTTTCAGGACGGCATGTGGGAAGCCGGGGTTTCGGTGCTGAAAGATTACCTGAAGGTGAATGACGACACCGGATGGAAAAGCACCTACTTCCAATTTCAACTGGGACTGAGCATTCCGTTCGGCCGAAGCGCCAGTGTCGGGGCGCATGCCTTCTATCCTTTCGAATCCTTTGGGGATTTGAGTGAATTCAAGTTTGATGACCTGGATTTCGGGATCACCGTTCGCTATCGTTTCTAATTTTTCCCCTTGGTTTTTTTATGCCTTTTGAATCCGGTGCCGTCAGTTTTCGCATGTATCATCTTTCCCGGGCCCTGCCTGAACCCGTCCTGGACGGGTTTCTGCAGCGGGTGGCGCCGCCGCTGGACACGGTACGGGACCAGTCCGTGTACGGCTGGGTGACGGGACGGTATTTGCTCGACCGGAAAATCGACGAGGTGAATGCCTATTACGGGGGATGGCTTCGGCTCTGTTTGTTGCAGGCGGAGCGGAAAATCCCGGCCAGCCTGTTGCGGGCGGAAGTCATGCAGGAGGAACTCATCCGCCTGTCCGTCAGCGGCAATGAATCGCTGGCCCGCCGCGAAAAGCAGGAAATGAAGCAAGAAATCATGGACCGGTTGTTGCCCACGATGCCGCCGCAACTCAAGGGCATGACCTTTGTCCACCGGGAGGGACAACCCGATTTGTTCGCGGAAACCCTGGCGGAAAAACAGGTGGATGTGTTCGTCAGCTATTTGCGAGAAGCCATTGGCTTCACCCCCGATGTGGTCACCCCCGAATCACTGGCCATGCGCCTGGGCCGTACCGATGCCCGGGAATGGGCGCCGTGCAGTTTCAGCGAAAACGTGGAACCGGAGCGCACGTCCCCGGTGGCCGGACACGATTTCATGACCTGGCTGTGGTTTCAGTCTGAATTGAACCCTGACAAAGTCCCGGCGGCGGACCAGGGAACGGTGGGCGTTTTGGTGGAGGGGCCGTTGACCTTGGTCATGGAAGGGGGCGGTGCGCATGAGATCAGCCTTCGCAAAGGAAATCCGACCGTAAGCGCAGAGGCCAAAGCCGGATTGGAAGCGGGGAAAAAACTGCGCAAGGCCACCGTCAATTTGGTTCGGGGGGATCAGGTCTGGCGTTTTGGCTTGGACGGGGAAACCTTCGCGGTGCGAAGCCTCAAGCTGGTGACCAGCGAAGGCGTGGTGGACGCCGTGAGCCGCTTTCAGGACCGGATGCTGCAGGTGGAGATGATCAAAGACATCCTGATCGGGCTGTACAAGGCGTTCCTGGAAGTACGGAAGGATCCCGAAGTTTGGAGCCGGACGGTCAAGGAAATGCAGGACTGGGTCCAAAAACGAAACGTGACGTTTTAATATTCCAACCCATGATCCAGCCGTTCCACGGGGGAGAAGGGTTGGAGGGGACTCGCGACCTCGCGCAGGATGGCCTTGGCGAGGTCGGTCTCGGCCGATTCCAGATAATAGCGGGCGGCTTCATGGTGGCCGGCATTCAAAGCGATCAACCCACGGTAAATATCGTGGTGTGCTTCGGTCATGGATTCCATGCGGCTGAGGATTTCCCGATAATTCAATTGGGCGAACAAAACGGTTTGTTCCACGCTGCCGCGTTCGCTGCCATCGGGCGCCAAGACCGGTTTGGCCACCAGCATGCCGTCGGGCAACACGTCGCGAATGCGGACGGTTTCGGGGCCGCCGCGCAACCAAAGGCTGGTTTCCCGTCCGATGAGGCTCCGATACGAGTCCAGGATTTCCGAAGGCACGGATTGCAAGGCGGCGATTTCCCGCCGCAAGCTGGCGATATCCGCGGCCGCCGCGAATAGAGAAGGACGTTCGGCGGCCGCATCCACGGCTTGCAGGGCGTAACCATAGTCCCGGGTAACAATGGAAGGGGTGATATCCCGCAACAGGTCGAGATACTGGGCTTGTGAAACCGCGATTTCGGATTGCCGGCGGCTGGTTTCCTCGTCCTCCCAAGCCTGAATGCGTCGGAGAAGGCGTTCTTTTTCCCCCGTCATCTCATTCGCAAAACCGCCGGAAAACCGTTGGATATACGCGCGGGCGGCCTCGGCGCCATCGGTTTGCAGGATGTCCAGGGCATTGCTTCGAAGCCGTCGGCGTTGCTCGGCAACGGCTTCGTCCCGGGCTTCGCGAATGCGAAAAATTTGTCTGGCCACCTGATTGGCCAACGGATGGCCCTCCACGAGGTCCGCGATATCCAGCAGTTTCGTCAAGACCTCGTCATGGGAATTGGGGTTGCGCTCAAATTCTAGAATCGCCCGGGTAAACATCCGGCTCAGCTCTTCGAACCCTTCATCGGGGTCGTCTTCCTCGACCATCACCGGGCCGGGGGTGGGGGAGGCGGCAACCGAATTGTCGCGCGTGGGGCGGGGACGGGGGAGCATGCGATGGAGAACGGCGATTCCGGCAAATCCCAACACCAGCCCGGCCGCAATGGAAAGGGCGATGCCCCGGGTGCTGGACATCCGCTGTGGCGGGCGGGCGGCGGAAGCCTCGGCATGGGGATGCCTCGTTGCATCGCTCGCCATCGGCGGCGCCATGGGTTGGTCGGCCAACGCATACTCCGGATCCAGTTCCACGGTGGTCTCACCGGACGGGGGATCCGCCGGTTCCCCCTGGGCGTTCATGGCATCTTCGATGCATGCCAAAAGCCCGGCCCAGTCCTCAAAGCGATCTTCCGGGTTTCTGGCCAAAAGTCGGGCCAGAAGATGGCAACTGCGCGTGGAAATCCCGGGCATCAGGTTCCGGGGGTCCTCGAGCTTTTCCTGACCATGCCGCTTCAGGGTTTTCAGATAACTGCTGTCTTCAAACGGGACTTTTCCGGTCAACATGTGGTAAAACGTCATCCCCAGACTGAACATGTCCGAGCGGGTGTCGATGTTCCTCGGGCTGTCGATCTGTTCCGGGCTCATATAATTCGGCGTGCCCAGCAGGGTGTCCACATGGGTGGTGGGATCGCGTTCCAGCATGTTTTTCGAAAGTCCCATGTCCAGCACCTTCGCGTGCAGGGTCGGGGTGATCATGATGTTCGCGGGTTTGATGTCCCTGTGAATAATATCCTTTTGATCCGAGGCGTACTGGAGCGCCAACGCCACTTGACGGATGATTTTCAGGGCTTCCGCCTCCGACATCACCCCTTCGCGGTCCAGCCATTCCTCCAGACTTTCCCCGGCCATGTAAGCCATGGCCATGAAATACACCCCGTTGTCTTCGCCCGCATCATATGCGGCCACAATATTGGGATGGTCGAGTTTGGCCTGGTAATGGACCTCTTTGAGAAAGCGCACCACAAAAGAATTTTGGCGGGTGAATTGCGCCGGAAGCAATTTCAGGGCCACGTCCCGTTCCAGGGACAACTGCCGCGCTAAATAGACTTCCCCCATGCCGCCCTGGCCGATTTTGTGTTTGATCAAAAACCCGCCCACCACAAACCCCGGTCCGAGCGTTTGCTTGGGCACCGTGATCTCGCCATCGCATTCCGGACAAGACAGGCTGGATCCCATCGCATTGGCGTTGATGCGAAGCTTGGCGTTACAATGGTTGCAATGAAATGTGACCAGCATGGGGGTGGCCCTTACAAAAGGTCGAGGATTTTTTGGTAGCCTTGGGCGGAAGTGAAAAAATAATGCGTGGGCTCCTCGATGTGTTTGAAGACATCGTCGCGCAATTGCAAATTAAACGGATTCAGGACCGCGATCATGGGATCCCGGCCCACGCTGCCGAACGCGCAGGCGCCGCGGACCCGCATGAATTCCCGGGGAAGAAGGTCCAAACTCGCGGGGTCCGGCTGAATCATGCGCAAATCCAAATAGGGCACCCCGGAATCGTGGGCCAGAAACTCAATGGCCCTGTCATGATGCGGCAACACCCGGTCCTCCAAAATGTAGGCCACCGTTCGCGGCGCCGGCGGCGGCCTGGTGTCGTACCAGCAGAGGTCATGAAGGATGACATGGTATTCCGCATCCGAAATGACCCGGGCCTGGAGAAGGTGTCTGGCCAGGAGGAGTTCGGGGATGAGATCGTGCAGATAGATTTTCCGCTGATCCAAATGCAGGGTGGTGGCCCCCAATTCCCCTTCGTCCTCGCCAATGATGTCGGCAAGCTGCTCATAGACCCGCTGTGCCTCCGGGTTCAATTGCGCGAACAGCTCGATTTGGTTGTAGAGGAAATAGGTCAAGGATCTGTGTTCGCCCGCGATCACGCGCAAGCCCGTCTGCACCAGATATTTGCCCGCCAGATCCATTTCCTCGATTTCGGTGAGGAGATCGTAAAGGGCGAGGTAAATGCCGCAGGGATCTTCAATCTTCGGCAAACTGTCTTCCAGCATCGCCACCACATCCATCATTTCGCGACTCGGATGGTAGGCTTCTTCCGATCCCCGCATGGTGGGGTCATTCCAATTTTGCTCGGCATCAAGGGGTTCGTTGCTCATGGGGACATATAACCGAAGAAAAACGGGAAACGCAAGCGCGTTATTCGCTTGTCAAATGCGTTTGTGCCGTGCAAAGTGCGCGGTATGGTGGAAACAGTAACCGATAAATTGTTCGATGCCCTGGTGCGGCGCTATGAATTGAGTGACGAGCAACTGGAAGAGGCCGCGGCCAAAGCCGAGGCTGAGGACTTGACCTTGGAAGACAGCTTGATCGCTCTGGACCTGATTCCGCCCGAAGCCATTTCCATTGCCTTGGCCGAAAGCGCGGACACGGTTCCTTTTGATGTGGCCCTGTTGAAGTTGGACCCGATGATGCTTGCGGAATTGCCGATCGGGCAAATGAGACGACATCTGGTCCTGCCAATTTCCCGGATCGGAAAAACCCTCACCGTCGCCGTGGCCGACCCCTATAATGTGATCGCATTGGAGGCCATTTCCGGCGCCTCGGGCCTGAAACTCATGACCGTGGTCGTGCCGGAGAAAATGCTCGAAATCGCCGTGGAGCAATTGTTGACGGACTCGGAAAAGGGCGGAGACCTCGAGGAAACCCTCGAACAATTCAATGCCGATGCCGAATTGAGCACCGTCTCCGGTGGCAGAGACAATTACGACATGGACGAAATGGCGCAAAATGCGGACGGCAAACCTGTCATCCGCATTGTGAACTCCGTGTTCGTGGAGGCATTGCGGACCCGGGCCAGCGATATTCACATTGAACCGGATTTGGACACCTGCCGCGTCCGCTACCGCGTGGACGGGGTATTGGTCGAATCCGGCAACCCGCCCAAATCCCTGATGAACGCCATTGTTTCCCGCATCAAAATCATGTCCAACCTCGACATCGCGGAACGGCGGATCCCACAGGACGGACGGTGCCGGATTCGCGCCCTGGACAAAGAAGTCGATATCCGCGTCAGTATTCTCCCCGTCATTCACGGCGAAAAAATCGTAATGCGTATTCTCGATAAAACCAATTTGCCCAAGGGCTTGGGGGATTTGGGCCTCGACGACTATTCCAAAACCGCTTTTGCCCGTGCCCTCGCGCAACCTTACGGCATGATCTTCGTCACCGGTCCCACCGGGTCAGGCAAAACCACCACCCTTTACTCCGCGTTGCAGGAGCTGAATGATCCCGAAACCAACATCGTTACCGTCGAAGACCCGGTGGAATACCAATTGTCGGGCATCAATCAGGTGCAAACACATTCGGAAGTCGGGCTGACCTTTGCGGCCGGATTGCGCTCCATTTTGCGTCAGGACCCCGATATCGTGCTCGTCGGGGAGGTGCGCGATTTCGAAACCGCTTCCATCGCCGTCCAAGCGGCCCTCACCGGCCACTTGGTGCTCAGCACCCTGCACACCAACGACGCCCCCGGCGCCGTGGCCCGTTTGCACAACATGGGGCTCGAACCTTTCATGTTGGCCTCGGCGCTGATCCTGGCCCAGGCCCAGCGCCTTTACCGCCGGCTTTGCCCCAACTGCAAAACCGCCGGAAAAATCACCATGGACGATTTGCGAAACAACCATTTCCGCATGGACGGTCTAGACTTCGAAACCAAGGAAATTTTCACCGCCGGAAAATGCCCGAAATGCAATCAACTTGGCTATAAAGGGCGGGGAGGCATCATGGAAATCATGGAAATCAGCGAGCCCATCCGGGATATGATTCTCAAAGGGGCCAATGGCGACGACTTGCGCCGCACCGCCGTTCAGCAGGGAATGATCACCCTGCAACGCGCCGGTCTCAACAAGGTTTTCGACGGTCTCACCACCATCGACGAAGTTCTCCGCATCACCAGCTCCGCATAAAGCGTTTTGCCGGATGATTTTGCTCCGCCTCCCATGGGCGCATGCGGATGCAAGGCAAAGCGATCACGGATTCAGGTTGGCTTCTTTCTGGCGGGCTTCCTTGAGCGCGGCTTTCAGTTTTTCCCTTGTGGCATCGTCGAGATGCGGCGCCTCGGGATCTTCCCGCTCCAACGCAGCCTCTTCCCGGGCCCGCAAGCCCCGGACCATATCCTGAAATTTCATGACCTGTCGGTTGTACGCGCCGCATACGGGACAAATCAGGACATGGAATTTCAGAGACAGCTTTTGCAGGGGCGGAAGCTTCTCGTAATCCTCTTTGGAGAGGTGTTTGCTGACTTGTTTGCAGGTAAAGAAAAGTGACATGATGGGCTGATGGGGGTTAAGAGACCGTCCAGTTGGTCTCCAGACATTCTTTGAGCTGGGAACGGGCGCGATGAAGGATCACCCATAGATAATTATCCGTTATGTCCAATTCCTTACAAATATCTTCCGTTTCCTGATCTTCCAGCATCTTCAGGGTAAAGGCGGTTTTCAGTGGATCCTTGAGTTTGTCGATGCAGGAACGAAACGCTTCCCAAAATTCCTCCTGCGCAAAAGCGGCGTCCGGGTCGAAGGCCCAGGGTTTGGGCCGGGTGGTGGGCACCCCGGAGTGCTTGAACAAAAACCGCTCCACCACGTCATGGACCTGCTCTTCCTGCAGTTTCTTCCGGCGCACGGATTTGCGGATGTGGTCCACGGTTTTGTTGCGCAAAATGCCCCGCAACCAGTACTTTACGTCCACGCGACCGTCAAACTGGTCCAAATTCTTGATCGCGGCCAAAAAGGTTTCCTGGACCATATCCTCGGCGACGGTGGGATCTCGGGTCCGCATCAAGGCGTATCGATAAAGATAATCACTGTATTTATCGACCCAGAGGTCGGTTTCAAATCGTAAATGCGGGTCTTCTTGGGTCATGAAAAGGAATGGTTATGTATTTTGGGAAAAGAGTCAAGCCGCACCGGAGGGACGGGGGACGATAAAGCGCGGTTGAGCTTGCCGGAGACGAATCCCTCGGGATCAATTTCGGTTTGCAAAAATCCGAGATGCTTGAAGTGCAGGGTCATGGGCGATTCCACCGCACGAAGGCGCTCCAAATCCTCAGGAGGCACCTCCACCCGCGCGGTACCTTCCAAATGCCGGACCCGGCAAACCGGGAACCCGGCCTCCTGCAACCACGCTTCGGCCTGTTCGATCCGGTGCAGTTTTTCCGGGGTGACCCGGAGCCCGTAGGGAATCCGCGAACTCAGGCAGGGCGAGGCGGGTTTGTCCCAGCAGGAAAGATTGAGGGCGGCGGCCAATTTCCGGACTTGCTCTTTGTTGAACCCGCATTCGGCCAGCGGACCGCGCACCTGGAAATCCTTGGCGGCCTCCAGTCCGGGACGATGGTCGCCCAGGTCATCGGTGTTGGTTCCGTTGAGGATCCAGCTTCCCGGGTGTTCCGCGGCCAGATCGGCCAATTCCGTGTAGAGGGTTTGCTTGCAGAAAAAACAGCGGTTGGCGGGATTTTCCAAATAGCGTTCGTTTTCCATCTCCCGGGTCACGACGATTTTCAGCGGGATGCCGTGCTCGAATGCAAACTGTTTGGCGTTGTCCAGCTCGGAAAGCTTGAGGCTGGGAGAAGCGGAAATGACCGCCAAATTCCGTTCCGGCATCAAATGGTTGGCCAGCCAGGCCACCAGGGAACTGTCCACGCCCCCACTGAAGGCGGTCAGGGCAAAGGGACACTCGGAAAACCAGGTGGTCAGGGACTCGGGAATCTCAAATTTCGACATGAAACCAATCTATGCGGACTTTGCCGAATTACAATTCCAACTCGGGTTCAACATCAATCCCCTCGTCTTCAAGCGGCACGGCCTCCGCTCCCATCTCCGTTTCAGGCTCCGCTTCCGCCTCCGTTTCAGGCTCCGCTTCCGCCTCAGGTTCCGCTTCCGCCTCCTCACCCTCCGCTTCCGGCATGGCCTCGTCATCGGGGGCAACCGGATCTTGGGGGTCCTCCGGGTCGGCCCGGGCTTCCTCGCGTTGGGCTTCTTCGAGTTGGGCTTGCAGGCGTTGATTGTCCCGTTTCAGGGCTTGTTGTTGGTTCAATTGTTCTGCGGTGAGTTGGATTTGTTCCTTCAACGCTTCATTCAGGGCCTCATTTTCCTCCCGCAAGGACAGCACCACGTCGTCTTGTTCTTTCAAGCGGCGATTCAGCTCAATCACGGTATCCTCCAACAAGGGCAGCCCGGTGATTTGTTCCTTCAGGGTTTCAATCCGCCCATGCAATTCCTGGTTTTGGGCTTCCGCTTCCCGCAGGGCTTGTCCGCGATCCAACAGGCGGTTGCCCAACTGGTCGATTTCCGCGCGCGAGGCCTCCCGTTGCTCCTCCAGGGTGCGGCGGGCATCGGCCAACTGTCCCCGGAGATCCTGCAATTCCACGTTCAACAGCGCTTCCTCTTCGCGCAGCGCCCCCAGGGCTTCGTTGAGTTCTTCCGCCCCGGCTTCCATTTCGGTGACGCGATTTTCCAAGAGGGTATTGAAGCGTCTTTGGCTTTGCACTTCGTTTCTCGCCTCCCGCAATTCCCGCCCGGTTTCGTTGCGTTCCCGCTCCAGTTCCCGGCGAACGTTCCGGAGTTCCTCCCGCTTTTCCTGAATCAGGGTGTCCCGCTCCCGCAAGCTCATCTGCAAATCCAAAAAACGTTTTTCCATGTCGAGCAGGCGAATGGAGTTCCGCAAGGCTTCTTCCTTGGTCTGGATGTACAGGCGTTCGTAATCCTCCGCGGGCGGCGCGGTGCGCTCCGCCGGCTCGCTGCGGACGACTTCGGGCGGATCGTCCGGCAACAGCTCGTCCAGTTGCTCCTGAAGATGGCTGATGCGGAAGGCGACAATCCGGTGGTTGAAGTCCGGATGGGCTTCCTGAAGCTCTTTCAAGATCCGCATGGACTCCAAATACAGATCCGCCGCCCGTTCCCTGTTGCCGGCTTCCAATTGCTTGTCCCCGTCCAGCATCGCCAAAAAGGCGCGCGAAAAAATCGCTTCCTGCGCTTCCACCGGGTTCTGGGCAAGCCCCGTCAGGGCGAACATACAAAATGATGTGATGAAAATAAATCGGTTCAACATGCAAAAGGCCTGTGGCTGAGGTTTCGGACGAAGATTTCGGGCTGGCTTCATGGAAAGCCCGCGTGCTGGCTTTTCGCTAACGATTCAAACCGAATTTGTCACGGATAATCGTTAGAGACGAAAATCGGAATGCAAACCGAATGCGCCGGGGAGATGCCGGATTTTCGGCGGAACCCTTCCCGGAGTGCCAATGACTTCCACGATATCGAAGCGTATGCCCGCGGGTTTCGGACGCAGCCGCCGCGCATATCGCACCGCGGCACGGCTCAATCGGCGTTGTTTTTCATAAGTGACGGATTTGCGCGGAAGTTCCAGCCCCTCCCGGCTGCGGGTTTTCACCTCCACCACCACCAGCATGTCCCCGTCCCGGGCAATCAGATCCAATTCATCGTGCCGACCCACCCGCACGCGCCGTCCCAGGATTTTCACCCCCTTGCGGCGCAGCATTTTTTCCGCGCGTTTTTCTCCCCATACGCCCAGCGACAAATGATCCGGCGCCTTTCGACGCCCGGGAAAGCTCAAAAATGGCGGAAATTTCATCATGACACTCTTTAAACGGTTTTCCGACCCTCGGAAAAGCTTTTTTTGGGGCTTCCGAGACTCGGAAAACCGTTTTCGCCATCTTATGGGGAATTCTGGGGAAATGAGGGGCGGAACTCAAGGCGTAAACGCCTGCCCGCGTTCACCGGTACGGCTGATTTATTGAGAAGATGGCAATCGGAGTTGTAAACCCGCTGATCCCTGCGAGGGGCGCGAATGTGGAGGAAGATGCGAAGTTTTTTTTTACCCTGCGGATGCTTCGCCGTCCTGCGGATTGTTTTTGGGGAAGGGAATCTTCACCTTGAAGTATAGGACCACGGATAGCCTTGCCGGACCACGGATGTGGATTTGTGGGATTCCATCCAAGGGAGTTGCCCTTGGCTGTTGAGCGTTTTCCCTTATGGGATAAGAAGGGACCTCAAATAGATGAGGGTGGAGCCAATCAGCCAGGCAGGTTCCAAAATAATCACGTCCTGCCACGTCTCCATCCAACTTCGGCCCCGCCTTTCCGGGCCTGTTGATTTATTCAACCACTGAGCGCACTGATAGGCACTGATGTAGAGTGACGGGTAATGATTAACCTTAAATTTTTTACCTGCCTGGCTGATTGACTCAAGGTCTGATCAGCTCCCTTTCTGATGGACGCTGTCTTCGTCGCGTAGCGACGCTCGACGCATAGCCGTGGGTTTCAACCCACGGACCAGATAGAGTCGT
>PXAS01000030.1 GCA_003565815.1 PVC group bacterium | reverse complement strand
GTTCCTCGGGATCGGACAGGTTGAGATGCTCCATCCAGCGGACGATCACGGGATGGGATCGCTCCCGTCCGCCCCGGGCTTCTTCGCGGGCTTCGGGTCCGCGTCCGCGTGGCGGACGTTCGGCGCGAGGCCCTTCACCGGGTCGGTCGGCGGGGCGGTCGGCGGGTCTTCCCTGGGCGCCGAGCTGCAACCCCAGGGGCATCAGGCAAAGGATCATGACTTTGATCGTGGTTTTCATATCGAATCCTCCGAGTGGATGGGGGGGAGATCCCGCTCGTCCCAAAAATGGGGCGTCGCCCCGTTGAGATCGAACCAGGCGGTTTCAGAAAGTTCGAGCAATTGCAAATCGAGCAAATCCAGTTCGGTGAGAAATGGATCGGTGTCCAAGCCTTGGACGATTTCGGACGTGGCCCCCGCGTCCGCGAATTGGGGCGCGGCGTTTTCGTCCGGTCCCCGGCGCAATGCCGGGGTGGCCACCAAGAACAAGACCAAGGCGGCCGCGGCCGCAAAGGGCCAAAGCCGCAAGGCGCGTTTGTCTGGTCCGGCTTCCCGCAAAATGCGGGCCCGGGTCAATTCGTCAAGGGCCGGGACGTCCTCGCCTCCGGTTTGGATCAGCTTCCGGTTGAATGCGGAAAAATGATCCGCCGCATTCCGAAGCTCGGGGCTGGACGCGAGCAGGCGTTCCAGTTCCGCCAGGCGGTCCGGGGAAAGTTCGCCGCTGTCGCGCAGCAGCAATTCGCGTTCGAGTTCTTCAGCATTCATGAGGCGCGTCCGGGTTTGGGCAGATTGTGATGATCCTCCGCGAGTTGTTCGCGGAGGCGGCGAAGGGCGTATTGCATGCGGGCCAGGGCGGTGTTGATGGACACCCCCTGTATGTCGGCGATTTCCTTGAAGGGCAGTTCCGCCTCGGTGCGCATGAGAAAAACTTCTTTTTGTTCCAAAGGCAGAGTTTCCACGGCGGCACGAATTCGCTCGCCCAGTTCGCGGTCGCCCATCCCCCGGTCGGGTCCCGCTTTGTTCGAAGCCACGAAGGCTTCCAACCCCGTCCCGTCCGCGTCTCCCCGCCCGTGTACGCCAACCGGTTGTTGCAGGCTGGTGTCGGGTTTGCGCTTGCGGGACAAGTCGATGACCCGGTTGCGGGCAATGCGGTAGAGCCAGGAGAGCAGGCGGTCGCTTTTGTAGGTGTGCAGATTTTTGACCGCTCGCAACCACACGTCTTGGAAGACATCCTCGGCCGCATGCACGTCCCCCACCATGCCGTAAATGAACCGGAACAGCGGCTTGCGCGTTCGGTCCACAATAAGCCCGAGGGAGTCCAAATCCCCTTGGCGGTAGGCATGCAAAAGTTTTTCAAGGTCGAGATCCTCCATATTCGGTCATGATTCACATATCATGAGAACGAAGTCACTCTTCAAATATTGTCAAAAACTTTTCGAGGCGCGCCCAATAGGCGTCCCATGCGGTGAACAGCAAGTCGTTGTGTCCCACGTCGGGAATCCAAAACGCCTCTTTGGGCTCGGAGGCCAGCTCATACAACTTGCGGCCGTGCCAGAGGGGAATCACCCCGTCGTCCTCCCCGTGAATGAAGAGCACCGGCGCGTCAATTTCGCGGATATGGCGGTGATTGGGAATGGGGTCCAAGGGAAAAAGCGGGAGAGGAATCACGGTGCGGAAGCCATTGAGGATGGCACTCTCCAAAATGATCCCGCCCACGGGCTTTTCCGCGGCCAGGGGCAAAACCATGGCCGTCCCCAGCGAACGTCCGTGCAAAAGAATGTGGGCCGGGTCCACGCCTCTCTCCAGGGTAAGTTCGTCGTAAACGGCCCGGATGTCCGCCTTGGCTCTGCCGATGCCGGGGCGTCCGTCGCTTTGCCCGTAGCCGCGATAATCCACCCCGTACACATTCACGCCCAAGTCGCGGTAGGTCTCGAACACCTCCCGCAACTGGCCGATGTCTTCTCCGTTGCCATGGGCGTGAATCACGTGAAAGCGGGCCCCCGGAGATTCAAAGACCAACATCGCCACCCGTTCGCGTTCGGTCACCTGGACAAACTGCAATCCCTCCGCGTCGGCGCCATAGGACGGGGACGGCGGAATGAAGGCCATGTGGTTCGCCAGAAAAAAGCCGCTGACGAATATCGCCGCCCACAGCAGGGCCAGAAAGCGGACCGCGCGATAGAGAATCCGGATCGGTTTGTTTTTTCGCATGGTTTTATTGTCTCATAAAGTTTATGGGGAGGCAACATCCAATCTTTTTTCATCCCGCAAAGCCCATGCCCAAATATTCCGAACGCGTCCATGCCCTCATTCTGCTCCGTCAATGGGTCAAACAAGAACTTCCCCCCGAAGAGGATCCCTCCTGGGGACAAGCCACGCCCCTGACCCGCGAACTGGTCATCGGCAGCCTGCGCCACAAGGGCATGCTGGACGCCGTCATCGACCACCTCAGCGCCCGCCCCCCCGCCGGGGATTTCCGTCCCGTCCTCTGGATCGGGCTTCTGCAGATCCTGCTGCTGGACGGCATCGCCACCCACGCGGCCGTCTTCGAAACCCTGGAAGCCGCGCAAAAGCTCAAAATTCCCAAGGCCCAAATCGGCTACGCCAACGGATTGTTGCGAAACGTGATTCGCTCCCGCGGCGAACTGGATGCCTGGCTGGCCGCACAACCCCCCGCCGTCCGCTTTTCCCATCCGGAAATCCTCGTCAATCGATGGACCGAAACCTGGGACGCGAAAACCGCCATCTCCATTTGCGAATGGAACCAACAGCGGGCCGCCACCTTTGCCCGTCTCACCCACCGCGGACGCGGTCGGGCGATTCCGCCGGATTTGACGCCCCATCCGGCATTCGAGAATTTTTATCAACTGCCGCGGGGCCTGTCCCCGCTCGATTTGCCCGGTTTCGAAGAAGGGCACTGGTACATTCAGGATCCCTCCACCTCCCTGGCTCCCGCCCTCCTCGACGTACAACCCGGGGAAACCGTGCTCGACGCCTGTGCCGCCCCCGGCGGCAAAACCGCGATTCTCGCCGAGGCCCTGGACCATCGGCGCGATACCCTCACCGCCTTGGATACCCATCCGCGGCGACTGGAACGATTGCGGGAAAACATGATCCGCCTGCAATTTCCGGAAGTTCAAATCCTCTGCGGAGAGAGTTCCAGCCTCCCCGCCGAATCGTTCGACGCCATTCTCCTCGACGTCCCCTGCTCCAACTCCGGCGTCCTGCAACGCCGTCCCGACGCCCGCTGGCGTTTCAGCCGTCGCAGCCTCAAAATCATCGTGCGCGTGCAACGTGAAATCCTCGATCAAGGCGCCACTCGCACCCGCCCAGGCGGACGCCTGGTGTACAGCACCTGTTCCATCGAACCCGAGGAAACCACCCGCCAAATCGCGCAGTGGCTCACCGCCAACCCCGACTGGTTCCTGACCCGGGAACACCTTCTTCTCCCCGGCGAGAAGCAAAGCGACGGCGCCTACGCCGCCCTTCTTCAAAAAAACAGTACCCAAACAACCCCGAATCAGGTATGATCCCGTCATGCAAAAAAAACGAATTCTTCTGATTGTCGTGCTGGTTGCATTCTTGGTGTGGGCCTTTGCCATGCTCAACCGCCCGCCCGTTGTGCCCACAACCCCGGACGACCCTGCGAACGAAACCGAAACCGAGGCGCTCCAATCGCCCGCCGAAGCCGAAACGCGCTTTTCCGGAAACACCCCGTTGCCCCATTTACCGTCATGACGTCGGGTGACGAGACTCCAGCCGGATGACCTTTCGGAATTCAAGAACCACTGAAAGCAATTTGCGGACAGGAGTGTCCGCACTCCGTTAGCGGGCAAAATACCTGTTTCAATATTAGCAATATTACTCCAAGCGGTCCAGCACCTCCATGAACCTCCGTTTACGGCGATGGGTTTCACGCAGGGACCGCAGCAGCCCGGCCCATTCCTCCTCCCGACCGTTTTCGTAAAAGACCTCCCGCATCTTCCGGAGATACCCGCCCGCCACCGGATAGGCGGCGGGCTTGGTCAAACGGATCTGATTCTCCGCGAGTCCCCGCCAGATGGACAGCGCCTCGTCGG
>PXAS01000127.1 GCA_003565815.1 PVC group bacterium | reverse complement strand
TTGTTTTCAGAAAGATAAGCACCAGTATACCCAATCGCTACACCAAAGCTGACGTTAATGTTTAATCCTGAGTCGGGGCTTACAAGTAACCCTGTAAGTACACGCGCCTCCAACGTGGAAGACTCTCTGGGAGCAACAGCAGTCAAAATATTGACGATGTTTTTATACCCTGCGTAACTTATATTCATTGCATCTTCGAGAATCAAAGTCTGATTCGAAACGAAGTTTTGTAATTGAAGCCCTACATTATCTTGTAAACTCATAATCTCCCCTCATAATAGTATGTTTAAGTCTCAATATTGGCACTGGACGTAAAAGATTCAGAACTCACGGTAGTGGCCCCTACTTGTACTTCGACCCCAGCAGCTTTAATTCTTTGTATAATTATGGTGAGTACACTTTGTGGAATGTTTACAAGTATTCCACCTATGTTAGCCTGATCTATAGCTGTTTGATCTATAATAACTGGATCAAATGCAGAACTACCTTCCCTAAAAAACCGAATAGAGAGCACGGGATTACCGTTTATCTGCTCTGGCTCAAATAGTTGTACCGAAGTGCCCTCTGGTAAAAAGTATTGGAGCGCAGCTTTTATTGCGGCACGAGTAGTCCATATATGTTTAGAGCCTTGCACTGCGATAGCTCGAAATCTATTGCGGTATATATCGTCTTCTTCAAATTCAGTGAATCTCGGTAAGTCGATAAATTCTTGTATCAATAGATCAAGCCCGTCGCCTGTAGCATTTTCCAAACGCAAAGAGTTTATTTGTTTGCGTAAAAACCTACGTAGATATTCGCTTTCGTTTACTAAAGCTCCATTTTGAAAATCTTCAGAAGATTCCATTTCGGAGTTTTCAGTAATTTCTCGTTCTCCGATTAGAGCTCTGTATTCCGTAGATTTTACGTTTACATTTGGAAACGCCGAAGTAGCTATGTCATACGTACGATAATTACCACTCATCTTATACATTAACCGTTATATCAACTGTGCCCGCGCGTAGCACTTCGTCGTTCGACACAATAATGTTGTTTGAAGGAGAGTCAATTTCTACGTCCACAAGACCCACAACACGAAAGATTTCTTTATATAGTCTCCTTCGAATTAAGTTCTCTCCTATCTCCAAGCTGTTCACAAAACTTGTTACGGTGTCGGTTATTTGTTGCATTATGTTTTGCTGATTTGAACCAGAAACCACCGATATAGTAAGCTCTACATTCGCAGTTACTGTAGTAGGTTTCGCTACACGAACTCTGATACCGGCTGAACGATATCCGGGAGTTACGTCATCCCCGTCAATTTTTGCTTGTACTGCCTCTATTACTTCTTGGGACACTCCTGCGACAGTTCGATCATCTATATACACCGATACATTGTGCAGAATCCCAGTAAAAGTTTGCGGCGGGATATGCTCTGTGACCGCAGCGCTCCGAACTTCTTCAAAAGAAAGTGCGGCAGTGCGCAAACCGGCAACATTCGAACGTCCCAACCCCTCAATAAACACCTGAAAGCGTTCAGCAAAATCGAACTCCGTTTCTGCTTCTGTGCCCCCGGAAGCTGCAACATTGTTAGTTACGCTTAACAGATTGGGAAAATCATCTTCATCGACAATTGTGTCAATTTCTCCCGCACCAACATTACCGCTTCTACCAATGTCTACTGCAGACACCGCAACAGGATCACTTGTAGCTTCTGCTGCAGGAATAAGCATCGAAGATTGCGTACTAAATTCTATGCCCCCAGCAGTGGCTACAACGATTCCGCTCGGGTAACTTTCTAACAAAGAAGTGTCATCCCGAGTAAAAACAACAGTTGTACTCGCAAGACTGCCTTGTTTACGGGCAAATTGAAATACTGTTTCTCGAACATCTCTCAGATTACGACGAAACCCTAAGTACGCATCCACGTACATTTCGCTAAGAACCATACCGACTGCTTCAGCCAAAGATCGAGCTATGCTGCCTTCAGTAGTGTCTGTTATACGCTCCGAACGAGCTACGAGTGTGGTAATGAAAGATGCTTCAATTTCTTCTTCTGTCTTGATTACGAATGCCGCTTCAGCCACTATAGAACCTCGTCTATTGCAATTGTATCATCTAAACCATGTATTCCGATACGAGCAGTGATACTTATTCCGTCTTCTCGAAGTGTTACCCCAATATCACGTACAAACGCGATACGTGGATCACGAAACAAACTTGCTTTTAGACTACTTCGAGTGTACGCTACCGCCAGTTCATTAGTTGGCCTTCCGGGGATTGTCGCTATGCCAAAAGCAGTATGCTTAATCATACTTCTTAATTTAGTGTTCAATCGCGAATCTATGGCTTGTATTATGTTGCTTAATCCAGAGACCGTAGCATAATCTCCGTTTTCTGCTATTGCGAAACCCCTACGAGAATCTAACTGCATGTCGGTGCCGTACTGGTCTGTGGTTTTTTCAGAAAGAATAAATGCACTAAACTCTGTACTGGACGCTTGCTGTACAGGCAAAAACAGTGTGTCTCCCGGAGCAAGCTCTGAATTTGAAGTTAGGTTATTCAATATCGCTATGTGTATCCACAGAGCCATGTCCCCTAATTCACGATTAGCTATGGTCTGTAATGTATCCCCTTCTTTGACTACGATACTACGCACGCGAGAGTACGTATAACTTTGTGGATTTGCACTGGGAGCAAGGTTTCCTGTATCGACATATAGATCGGACTCTGTAAGAGTACCGTTTATCGGTATTGTGGTTGTGACTTCTCTTTGACGACCGATTGTAATTGCGAAGCCGTATACTCCCATAGCTTCTGCAGTAGCGGAAGCAAGACCTTCCAAAAAAGATGCGTAATCCCGCAGCAACATATTTCCCCGTCTAAAAAAAGTTGCTGCTCTTTGTCTTGTAGTACGTAAGGTTTCAACTAATTGTTTCGACAGCACTAAAGGTTGTTCTGCGGTAGCTATCAATCGTTGACCTGTTGTTTGTAGCCTCGCAGTAATAAGATTGGCTACTGTTATCGCGCTCTGCACCCTGTTACTAAGCTCCTGTATGGCGGCCAAAACAGGAATTTCTAAAACAGCGTTCAGTATACTATCCAGCCGCTGTAAGGCGTTAAACGGGTCTCTGGATATTGCCATAGTTTCTGCGTCCCGAACCTGCGGAGAATCTACCCGCTCGTATGCAAAAAGAGAAATAGAATACGGATATTGAAGCGGATTTTCTGCACTTCGATCAAGCGTGAAGTCTAATAGCACACAACGATACGCCTGTTCATCTCCAAGGTCGTATACAATCAACTCTTTGTCTTCGAAGTTCTCAAACCGGTCTTTATATCGGATTATTTCATCTCGGAATGTGTAAAAAGCTGATCTTTGAGTATACCCAGAATCCTCCCGCAACGACCCTCTTACACGTGCGGAAACTCTGGCCGTATTCAATACTCCCGAAGGATTCAACTCTAATCCACCAGACGACCTGAACGTGGGAAAAGCTCTGGCAGTACCTGAGTTTCCAGAAATTGTAATTTGAAGGTTATCCGGGCCGTAGTCGTCAATTATGGCATTCGAGAAAGTACGTGTGATACTTACGCGCTGTGGTTCTTGTATGCGTACACTGGACGGCGGTATAACCAGCGTAAAGCTGGCCTCGATAGAACGATCCCCCCGGTTTACGATCTCGAATAAATACGACTTCTCTAAGGGATTCACGCCATCCTCACTTCGGTTTGTCCTGCAGCGGTAACCTCTACATCGGTATTGAAGTTACACGGATTGTTTGATGCGTCTAACCCCGTCACATTGATTGTCACAGAATCCCCCTCTCGTATCGGATTCTGCCCGTCTATACGAGCATGTTGTGCGGTAGGATTCATTGTGCCAGTCGCAGGAACAGACTGTATACAACTACCCGACACCGCACCTGCGGGAATAGAGATATTCAAAGGACCACGATACACCCCAGCTCCCCCAGCTCGGACATTCGTACTCGGGAGAGTAGTAACGGTAACTGAACCGCCTTGACTGCTTATGAATGTCGCATTTGCGTTTGCTACAGCAATCTTACTCATGCCGGGTCTATCTCCAAGTGATCGTTAATGT
>PXAS01000145.1 GCA_003565815.1 PVC group bacterium | reverse complement strand
TCCTTACGCGAACGTGCGTTTGGAACGTCCGGTTCCCGTCAGCCCTGAAGAAACCGCGCAAGTGTCCGCGTGGTTCCAGGACATCCTCGAAAAACCGGTCCGGGTCCGGCTTCAGGTTGATCTGGTGTCCCGGGCGGATTTGCAAAGCGCCCCCCCGCCCAGGGCACCGTAACATCACCGAAGCCTTGATTCAGTTTTGATGTCGATGGTTCCCGGCAACTCCCCGCCGTCCATGAGATAGTGTGGATTCACCGCAAAGATTTTACGGTTTTATCTATTCATAATTTAGTCAAAAAAATAGACAATAACCTTTATTTATAGACATATATCAAGTACTTATTCTATTCATGAACGAAAGGGAATCCCAATTAATTGCTGAACTTCGCCGGCGGGAGCTGGCTTCGGGCGCCGAGTTGGCGGCGGCACTGAACATGAGTCAGCCCACACTTTCGCGCGCCTTGGCTGCGCTTCCCCCCTCCCGTCTCCACCGGGTGGGCGGGGGGCGGTCGACCCGCTATGCCTGGCGTCGGGAGGTGGCGGGCCGGACCCGGTGGCCCTTGTATCGACTGGACGAGGCGGGCGAACCCCACCGGGTGGCCACCCTGCATCCGCTCACGGGGGCGGCCTGGCATGTGGAACTGGAAGCGCCCTGGCCATCCATGCGGTCCCCGCTTTTCCCCAACATGATCTTTCCTGACTGGCCCTGGTTTTTGGATGATCTGCGGCCGATGGGCTTTCTGGGACGGCTGTTCGCCCGTACCTGCGCGGATCTTCTGCGGGTGCCTCGGGATCCCCGCGCGTGGTCCGCGGAACAAACCGTACGGGCCCTGTCTCGCTTCGGGTCGGACCTGCCGGGTGCCTGGATTCTGGGGGAAGACATGCTCGCGTCCGTCCGAGCCCCCCCGTCGGACGATCTTCCGGCAACCTTGACCTCCAATCTGCTGCTCAGCAGGGCGGAGTACGTCATGGAGGGCCGATGGCCGGGTTCTTCCGCCGCCGGGGAACAACCCAAATATACCCTGGAGCTGAAGAACAAAGACGGCGGCCATCGCTCGCTCTTGGTGAAATTTTCAGGCGACATTTCCAATCCGGTTCAGGCCCGCTGGGCGGATCTTCTCCGGGCGGAGCATCTCGCCAACGGCATCCTGCGCGCCGCTGGAATTGCCGCGGCGCAGACCACACTGCACGAGGCGGGGAACCGGGTGTTTCTGCTCGGCGAACGTTTCGACCGCACCCCTTCGCGTGGCCGCCGCGCCTTGGTTTCCCTGCACGCCTTGAACGCTGCTTTTGGAGATGTGAATCGAAACTGGGCCGCCAGCGCGGAGGATTTGCATATGCAGGGATGGGTTGATGAAACCGGCGCGGGCCGCATGGGAGTTTTGTGGTGGTTTGGCCAGCTCATCGGAAATACGGACATGCACGACGGAAACCTTTCGCTCTTCTTCCCGCCGGAACCTCCGCTTCAACTCGCACCCGTCTACGACATGACCCCCATGGCCCTGGCGCCCCGTCCGGACGGCACGCTGCCCGAGAGACCGCCGATCCCCGCACCACCCCCTCCCGAACAGACTTTGGCATACGAGCAGGCAAAAACCCTTGCCAAGCGTTTCAGGGAACAGGTGCTTCATGAAAAGGCGTTCTCCGTGTCGTTTCGCAATGCCTTCCTTTCAGAATGACGTTGAAGATCTCCGTTCTGAAGTCATTCCGCCGGTTTCCGAGGCTCGGAAACGAGGATTTTTCGCGTTCCGAGCCTCGGAAGCCTTCAAAACTGCCCGGTCGCCAGCATCACCAGCGTACAGGCCTCCAGGCATTCAATGTTTTCGCGCTCCAGGGCGATCCGCAAATCGGTGTTTTCCGCGCCGGGGTTGAAGATCACCCGGCCGGGATGCAGGTTCAACAGTGCTTCCGTCAGCTTCGAGGATTGCGCCGCGTTCACGTAAAGCGTTACCGTGTCCACGTCCGCCTCCACCTCCTCAAGCGAGGTCACCACGGGAACGCCCTGCACCTCCCGAACCGCGGGATGAACCGGAATCACGTCATGCCCATGGTCGAGCAGCGCCCGCACGGCTTTGTTGGCGTAGCGCGCCGGATTCGGGCTCGCTCCGATGACGACGACGGTTTCTTTCGTGGTTTTGTTCATGATTCACCAAACGGTGACAGATGGGTCTTGGCTTCAAGCATGGATACGGTCTTCAAAAAACAGACTAAGTTGAATTGACGAACCTTTCAAATGGAAAATTCATACCTGAATTCGTGAGATATTTGCCAAGAAGGTGTGCAAGATCATGGAGCGAGAGGAATTGTCGGAAATCGAGGCATACCCTTTCGGTCTGTCGAGCCGTTCCGATCAATTTACAGCCCCGCGTCTACAGGAATATACTTGTAAGAAACCCGAATGGATATAAAGCGCGGTCATGCCATCAAAAGTTGATCCCGTCAAACTGTTGCAAGCCCGTTCCCGGCTGCGCGAAGAACTCCCTGTGAGACCCTGTGAACCCGGCGGCAAAGTACACTTCAACCACATCTCGCTGGATGGATATCTCTTTGCGATTGTTGCCTCGCCCATCGAAATCGGTCCGGACGTTTGGGGCTGGGAACTGGAGAGATACCTGCCGGATGATTGCTATGATGACGATGAATACTATGAAGACATCCTCCTCTTGTACGCAAGCATGCAGGATGTGCTGGCGCAGAAGCAAAGCTTTCGCGTTCATTCATTGAATTTACCCGAATCCATCCCCCCCGGAGAAAAAGATACGCATCCGCTGAATGACTGGATCACAGGCTTTGCCACGGGTTACAGTCTGGTTCTCAGGGAATTGGAACGCCTGGCCAACCGGAAAAAGAACAAGAAGAAACCCGAGATTCGTACCATCATCCAGGAATACAAAGACCACGCCGCCTTGTTTTACGGGGGGCTCACATTGCGGATGAACCCGGATGCCCCAAGGAGTGCCGACCCGGACTTTGCCGAGGTTCACAAACATGTTCACAGTCAACCGCTAAGGGTATTTTTCGACAATGCCGTCGAGATGATGTGCGTTGCCGCGGAAATCGCGGCTACTCGTCTGGAACGAGTACCCTGTAACCCATAAATCTTCGCATAGATCACTATACATCCCTTTTTTTCGAATTTCTTCGTATCCGTTGTCCGGCGTAGCCATCCCTTGGGCATTTTTGATTATCGTTAGGGTCGGACTTCGGCGTTAAAAAATCAGCCGTACCGACCAGACCCGGGACCCATTTCGTGGATTGACAAGTCGATACAAGTGGGTAGCGATAAAAGGGTGTCTGAAAGTCCTCTCCAACATCTCCTGTCCACCTTCCGCGCCGCCTCTGTCACCGAGCGCGAGAAGGGGACCTATTTCGAAGAATTGACCGTCGCCTATCTTCGGCACGAGGCTACGTATGCCGATTTGTACGAGAGGGTGTGGGCCTATACCGACTGGGCGGGCGAGCAGGGGTTGACCGTCAAAGACACCGGCATCGATTTGGTGGCGGAAACCAAGGGCACCGGAGAAATCCACGCCATTCAGTGTAAATTCTACGCCGAGGACCATGTCGTCCGCAAAAGCGACATCGATAGCTTTTTCACCGCCTCCGGTCAGAAACCCTTCACCCACCGGGTGATCGTCACCACCGCCGCCGAATGGACCGAAAACGCCGAGCAGGCCCTGGCCGGACAACAGCCGCCCGTCACCAAGATCGATCTCCATGACCTCGAAAACAGCCAAATCGACTGGACCCGCTTCGAACCCGGCAAAGCCCCCGTCCTCAAACCCAAGAAGAGCCTCCGACCCCACCAGACCAGCGCGAAAAAAGCCGTCCTGCGCGGCCTGAAGGACGCCGACCGCGGCAAACTCATCATGGCCTGCGGCACCGGCAAGACCTTCACCTCTCTCAAAATCGCCGAAGAACTCGCCGGACCCGGCGGTCGGGTCCTTTTTCTGGTTCCCAGCCTGGCCCTGCTCTCGCAATCCCTGACCGAATGGACCCAGGAAAGTGACATCCCGCTGCACAGTTTCGCGGTCTGCTCGGACGACGAAGTGGGCAAAAAGCGAAAACGCGACGAGAATATCATCGAGAC
>PXAS01000137.1 GCA_003565815.1 PVC group bacterium | reverse complement strand
TATTCATTCATGTCCAGGCCCGCTTCCGTGAGGATGCGTTGTTGTTCGTTTTCCGCTTCGGTGACCCGTTCCTGAATCACTTCCTGGTCGGTTTCATTCTGTAATTCAGCGCGCACTTCCTGATTCAGGTCCGAGATTTGGTTGTAGGCCTCGGCGGCATTTTCGATCTGTGTGTCGCTGAGTTCCACAGGTTCGGGACGCGTCTGCGGAGCCGCCTCTTGAGGCTGTGTGCCTTCGGGTTGCGCCTGTTGCGAGCGTGCCTGCACCATCTGTACGAATCTTGTGCGAACCTCTGGGACCTGATTGACACTTTCAATGACTTCCTGATACTGTTGCGGCGTCAGACCCGCGTTTTCCACCGCGCCCAACATTTGTTCGTTGACGGAGGCGGTTTCCCGTTGAATGACTTCCGGGTCCTGTTCATTCGCCAAACGTGCTTGGGCTTCCTGTTGGATCCGCGTGACTTCGTGGTAGGCGTTCGCCACTCTTTCGAGGGTGGCTTCGTCCACGTCCGCCTGAGCGGGCTGGGCTTGCATTTGCGGCGGCTGACCCTGTTGGGGCGGCTGACCCTGTTGCGGAGGTTGACCCTGTTGGGGGGGCTGTCCCTGCTGGGGCGGTTGCCCGGGTTGTTGCGGTCGCTCCGGAGGTTGGCCGGGCATTTGCGCCATGAGCGGTAAGCTGGCGCCCGCCGTGGCGACTCCGAGGCACAAGGTGATCCATTTCAATCGGGGACTGCGGGTGGATGTGTGATATTTGCTTTTCATTTTGAATCTCCATTCTGGGTGTTCATGTTTTTCACTCGAATCGTTCGGGTGATGTAATGAGTATATGCAACTGCCGTGCCAAGTTGGGTTGTTTTGCGGTGACTTTTTCGGTTTAAAATTCATAAAGCATTTATATTCAATCTTATATAAAAATATTTTTGATGGATATTGAAAAAAGGCGGAAATGCGCCGGGGGTTGACAGCATGAAAAAAGTGTGTAAATATATTACATGTACTTTAATGGACCAGTAAAAAGGAAAGGATAAAGGTGGATGAGGAAAGAACGCGGACATCTTCAAAAACGCATGAAATTACGGCGGGCGCTCATCTTGTATGTGCTGGCGCCCATGGGCGTGGTGACGGCATTGGGGGCCTGGTGGAGTTTGCGGGCTTTTGAGCGTCAGGTGGAAATGCGCTTGCAGCAGGATTTGGAAATTGTGGCCCGTGCCATTGAATTGCCCTTGAACCACGCGTTGTTGCGGGATCGCCAAGGGGCGATGGCGGAAGCGTTGCGCTCCGCATTCGACCTGAGCCAAGTCTATGGCGCGTATTTATATGATGCCAATGGGAAACGGATTTCCGATTCCGCGCCCGATCAGTCCGATGCCGCGGAAAACGTGGAAGAACTTGACCGGCGCGTCACCGAAGGGGAACCCCACGGGGAGTACAGGCGCGTGGATGGTCAGCACGTGTATTCTTTTTTGGTGCCGATGACGGATGCGGGCGGTCATTTTTCCGGTTGGCTGCAGCTCACGCGCCCCCGCTCGGATTTCCAGGAACAAATCCTGCGGGTGCGTTTCATCGCCTTTGCCTTGTATTTGGCCGCGTTTTTGGGGCTTACGGCGATTGTGCTGTATGGGTATCACCGCGGGTTCGGCAAGCATCTGGACGGATTGCGGCAAAGCATGTCGTTGATCGCCTCCGGGCAAAGGGATCATCGCCATTTGCCCCAAGGTCCGTTGGAGTTGGCGGAACTGGGCCAACATTTCAACCGCATGTTGGATGAGATCGACCATGCGGAAAACGAATTGGCCCTGGGGCGTCAGCAACAGCACGCCCTGGAGGAGAAATTGCGCCATGCCGAAAAATTGGCCGCCATTGGCGAATTGGCCGCCGGGGTTGCCCATGAGTTGGGGACGCCGCTGAGTTTGATTGACGCCAAAAGCCAGCGGGCGCTGCGGCGGGAGGACATGCCGGACTCCGATCAAAAAACATGGTCGGACATTCGTCGCGAAACCCGGCGAATGGAGAGCATCATTCGCCAATTGTTGGATTTCAGCCGCAGGCACCAAGTGTCCAGACGACCGGTTTTCGCCGGGGATGTGGTGGAGATGGCGGTGGCCTCGTTGGACAATTTTGCCCGCCAAAGTCAAACCGAGGTTGTGTGCGAAGGGCCGGAGAATTGTCGGCTGAAAGCGGACCCGGTGCGGTTGGAGCAAGCCTTGTCGAACCTCCTGCGCAATGCGATCCAGGCGGCGCCCGGTGGCAAAGTCCGGGTCAACTGGCGGGAAGAGGGCCCGGAGGTGGTTTTTTGCGTGGAAGACAATGGAGCCGGGGTGGACCCGGCCATTCGGGACAAAATTTTCGAACCCTTCTTCACCACTAAAAACGTGGGCGAGGGGACGGGACTGGGACTCTCCGTGGTACACGGCATTGTCGCAGAACACGACGGACGCGTTGAAATCGAAGATTTGCCGGGCAAAGGCACCCGATTCCGCCTGACCATTCCCAAATCTTCGGCAAGCCCTGAGGAGGATTCCTGACATGAAAGTGAACGAACGGATCAAAAACATGAAAGTTTTGGTGGTTGAAGACCATGCGGGGCTCTCCGAACTCCTGGTGGAGGAAATTTCCGAAGCCGGCTTCAAGACCCGGCGGGTGGGGTCCGCCGAGGAAGCCGTGAAGTTGTTGGCTCACTGGGGACCCGATTTGGTGATCAGCGATTTGCGGCTGCCCGGCGCCGACGGTTTGGCGTTGCTGGAAGAGGTGAAAACCAGACACCTGCCCGCCTCTTTTTTAATGATCACCGCTTTTGGCACCGTCAATCAGGCCGTGGAAGCTTTGAAAGCGGGTGCGGATGATTTTCTGACCAAGCCGCTGGATTTGGACCACCTTTTCCACCGTATCCATCGTATTTTGGAGACCCGCCGTCTGCGCGAAGAGGTACGTCGGTTTCAGGAATCCATTGATGAGGACACCTTTGAAGGCATCTACGGCGCCAGCCGGGGCATGCGGGTGTTGTTCGATCAAATCAAGCGAACGGCGGCCGCGGACGGACCGGTGCTGGTTCTCGGGGAAAGTGGTTCGGGGAAGGAACTGGTCGCCCGGGCCCTGCACGCGTGCAGCCCCCGCAAAGACCAACCCTTCCTCGCGGTGAATTGCGCCGGCATTCCCGAAGCGCTCATGGAAAGTGAATTCTTCGGCCATGAGGCCGGCGCCTTCACGGGGGCGGGGGACGCGAGGACGGGTTTGTTCCGCGAAGCCAAAGGCGGCACCTTGTTTTTGGATGAAATCGCGGAAATGCCCTTGTCGCTTCAGGCCAAGCTGCTGCGGATTCTCCAGGACGGCAAGGTGCGTCCCGTGGGCGCCCACCACGAGGAACAAGTGGACGTCCGCATCGTGGCCGCCACCCATCGGGATCTTGAAGCCGCCGTTCGCGAGGGGGATTTGCGCGAGGATTTGTTTTATCGCTTGGAGACCTTTACCCTCAACGTGCCCCCGCTCCGGGAGCGCGGGGATGACATCGATTTTCTCGCATCCCGCTTTTTGGTCATGTTCAATACCCGCATGGGAAAAAGCGTACAGGGCTTCACGCCCGCCGCCATGGAGCGCCTGCGGGGGCACGCCTATCCCGGCAATGTCCGCGAATTGCGCAACGCGGTGGAACGCGCGGTCACTTTTTGCGATGCGGCCCGCATCCGCCCGGAACACCTGCCCACCCGCATCCGGGACGGCGGGAGACCCGAAGGGATTTCGACCTCACCCGTGCCCCTGGCGTCCTTGTTTTCAGGGGAACAATTGCCGACCCTGGCGGAAGTGGAGCAGCGTTATCTCCGGCACGTCTTGGAGCAGGTCGACGGAAATAAAAAGAAAGCCGCCGAAATCCTCGGCATCACCCGAAATACGTTGTACCGCCGCATCGGGGAAACGTAACATAGCTAACATAGCAACTGGTGTTTTCGGAGCCATCCGGTATTTTCGGTACCATCCGAATTGGAAGGGGATGCCCCGGCGGCTACGAAGTCACCTACGCCTACACCGACCAGGGCCGCTTCGCCTCCGTCTCCAACACCTTCAACAATCAAACCCATCTCGCCGAATAC
>PXAS01000491.1 GCA_003565815.1 PVC group bacterium | reverse complement strand
CGCAAAGATTTACCGGAATTTCGGGTTCGATCAAGGTTTTCGCTTCCATTTGCGATCACCTTAAACGGACAGATGTCTGTGTCCAGAAAAATTCGAAAAAATGTGTATACTCGTCAGGGCGTTGCCCGCAGGCTGACGGGTGAGACCCCGTTGGGGTCAATTTGGAATCATGTCCAAAACCTGAATTCGCCGCGTACATTGCATCCCAACGGGATGCCACTCGTCAGCCCGGGGGGGGCACCCCCGGGTGTTTAGATTCGTTCTTACCTTTGCCCGCCGGTGCCGTTGAGCACGACAAAGAATCCATCCTGTTCGCCACCGCCGCGTTGTGCTTGGAGGGGATGCACGGCATGAAAATGTTCTTCGTTGGCGGGTTTGGGCAGATATCCGCCGTACACAATGGTCGGCTCGCTTTGTCCCGGCAAGGTGCGCACGGAGACGGTGTGGGTTCTCCCGTTGCCGTGGTAGGTGCCGTAGATGCGCCGGTCCATTTCGGGCGAAAATCCGTGCAGGGTGGCGCCGCCGACATACCCGGGGCGGGTGGGTTGCACAAAGGTGTGGGGCACGCCGGAACCGCTGTGGCCCGCCAGCCAGACCTCGCCGTTTTCGGCCACGGCAAGTTCCCCCTGATGGCTGCGCCATGCGCTGCCGCGTCCGTCATTGAGTCGGGCGGTAAAGTGTTGTCCCCTTACAAAGCTGCCGTCCGCCGGATTGTACACGCCGATGAAGGTCTTGTGCTCGGCGCGGGTGTTGTGAAAACGGTGAAAGTGATCCGGCGCCGAACTGAAGCGGGAACTGACATTTTCCATCACATCCAGCGGGGAATAACGGAAAATATGATTGCCGCCCGCCGACTCAAAGGCCACGTAGAGAAGTCCGTCAGGTCCCATGGCGGCGCGGTATCCGCGGGTGTCCGCCATGTTGTTGTCGGAGCGGTTAAGAAAACGGTCGTCCCCCCGGGTGGTGCTCCAGTCATATCCCCGCCAATTGAGCGAACCATCGAAGTTTAACGCCCGAATGTAGGCGATTTGCACCGGCAGCACCCGCTGGTTGCCATCCGGCTGCCAAGAGCGGGCCTGACGCCAGCCCGTATGCAGCACCACCTCGTTGGCTTCATCCAAGGCAATGTCCAAGGTGTGCCGGTGTCCGGACCCCTCCCCCAATTTCCGTCCGGCGGGGTCGAAGATGTGGATCGTGCCGTTGCCCCCGGTGTTTTCCTGTTGGCCGACATTGTCGGGGACCAGAAATGCATAATGCCCCTTTTCCCCCACGCTCACCCGGTAGACAAAGCCCTCGTCTTTATGATGACGAATCAACTGATCGAGTCGAGGACTCAAGATCAGGAGACCGTCCCGACCCGCGGCAATATAGACCTGATCCTGACCGTCCAGCACGATTTGCGAGAGCGGACCGCGGAAGCGCATGCCGCCGAGGATCTCACGTCCATCGCCAGTCAGTCTCAGCAGCGCCCAGGGAGATTCGGCATCGACGCCGGGCAGCGCGCGAATCCCATGGGTCACCGGACTGCTTCCGAAATGTCCGCCAATCAAAATGGAGCCATCCTTCAGGATCGCGCTCACTTTCACGTGATTCTCATCTCCGGCATCCCCCAGCAAACTGGCGCCGATAATCTCAAAATTGCGTTCGTCTCCCCGGGCAACGGCCATCAAAAGGATCGAAACAAAGGTCAAAATTTGCGTAAAGGTTCTCATACTCCGATCTATGCGTTTGGTTGTATATTTTGCGACAGCAAACGAAATAAACAACAAACGAGGGTATGACCAAGTCAAAACCACGTGTCATTTTGAGGCAATCGAGTGTCAAAATGCGTCAACTCCATCCTGAAACCCCTCCCCAAAACTATCCTGCGCTGTAACTTTCGGAAACGACCCGGACAGCATCCTGAACCCCGAAACCGAGGTTGGGCTTGAGGAGGAGCAATTCCAAAGGCTGAAGGAACTTCACCACGATTGTCAGCCAGAAATGGATCCGCGGCTCAAAACTTATAGCGCACGGCGAGGTTGACATAGGTTTTATCGACAGCTTCGACGCTGAGAATGCCGGTGAAATCCTCGGTGAAGTCATAGAGCAACCCGGCTTCGAGACCCAACTCGGTGTCGTCATACGAAGAAGCGCGTCCCCGGGGGCCGGGGCGTCCCGGCGGCCCCGGGTCGATCACGGAACTGTAGGAAACGCTCGAACTCAGAAAATGCAGGCCGATCTCTCCGAACCACTTCAGCTTGTCCACGGATTCAATGTTTCCGCTGACCACGTATCGCACCGTGATTTCATTGATGTCCAGGTCATAACGCCCGTGAACGGGATGGCCGATGGCGCTGGACCAACGGAAAAACGACACTTTGACGCCATTTTCGAAGGGTACGCCCAAATCTGGAAGGGTGTACAGAATCCCCGCGCCAAAAGAAAGATCGCTTTCGGAGGCGAATTTACTGCTGCCAATGGCGCCGAACACAAGAAAATCGGGGTTCAAGCGGTAATTGACGCGTATGCCGAGGGTATCCACGTCCCCGGAGGAATACCCCGCGTCCAGGGAGAGTTGGGTCTCATCCTCCAAATCATAGCCAGAGGAAAAGCTCAGCACTTCCGCGCCGGCAATTCCCAAAATCATCATCAGTCCAGAGAGCGGCAAAAGGTATTTTTTCACGAAGGTCTCCATATTCGGTTTTGAGTGTCTCGAACCCCATTGATGCAAATCCCCGCACACATCACAAGATAAAACCCATCCTATTATCGCCGTCATTCAATAAAGCCAAACGCCCACGACAGCATGTAATGATACCCGGGCAGCAGGAGCAGCCAAGAGAGAATGGAAATCATGAGCCCGGAACGAAACATGTCCTGGCTGCGGATCATGCGAGAGGAAAAGGCGATGGCATTGGGGGGCGTCGAAACCGGCAGCGCCATGGCGAAAGAACAGGCCAGGGCCACGGTAATCGCCAGGACCAGGGGATTTTCGGTTTGAATGGCGATCATGATCGGAATCAGCAACGTGGCCGTGGCCGTATTGCTCATCACCGTGGACATGAAAATGCCCACCAGGGAGGCAATGGCCACCAACAGGATGCCTTCAAATTCAAAGATCGGCAGGGAGACAATCCATTCCGAAAGGCCGCTGACTTCCATGCCGCGTCCCAGCGCCAACCCGCCCCACATCAGGATCAACACGTCCCAATCCAGATTTTTGAAATCTTCTTTGTCGAGCAGACCGGTGGACGCGTAGAGTCCGGCGGCCAGCAAGCCGACCAGGGCTTCGGGGATGCCGTGTTGACCGGAGGTCAGCCAGAGAATGACCGTGCCCAGGGCAATGACAATCACACCTTTGCCGCGCCCGTCCAGTTTCCTGCCTGGCGAAATGTTGAGTTGCACCTGCTTGTGTTTGGGACGAAACATCAAGTGCAGCACCAACGCGACCACGGCCAGCAGCACCAGCGCCAGGGGCACCGCCATTTGCATCCAGTCCAAAAAACGAAGGTGGATGTCGTGTTGGGAAAGGATCCCCATGGCGATGGCGTTGGGCGGGGTGCCCACCGGGGTGGCGATGCCGCCAATATTGGCGCTGAACGGAATCGAAAGTACCAAACCGGTGCGGAAAGGATCGTCTTCTTCCAACTGGTCGCACAAGGGACGCACCAAGCCGATCATCATCGCCGCGGTGGCGGTGTTGCTCATCCACATCGACAAAAACGCGGTGGTCAGCATCATGCCGACCATCACCCAAAACGGGTTTTGCCCGAAGAGTTTGACCAGATGGCGGGCAATCAGGCGGTCCAATTCGTATTTGTGCATCACCGTGGCCAAGACAAATCCCCCGAAAAACAACATGATCACCGGGCTGGCAAAAGGAACCAGAAATGTTTGATAGCCGCTGTCGTCCATCTCCAGCACCCCGCCGGGACGGGCGAGCAGAAAGATGTTCAGCAGCACCACCACCATGGAAGTGGCATACAGGGGAATGATTTCCAAGGCCCAGAATGCGGCCGCGAACACGAAGATCAAGCAGGCCCGGCGCGCGGCTTCCGATGCCGAATCCGGCATCAGCATGTAAACGCCCAAAGCGAGACACAGGCTCAAAAGCGCTTTCCAAAAATTCG
>PXAS01000005.1 GCA_003565815.1 PVC group bacterium | reverse complement strand
CAAAGTTCTCCACAACCATCCAACCCGCAACCCACAACCCACAACCTTCCAACCCACAACCCGCAACCATCCAACCCGCAACCCACAACCTTCCAACCCGCAACCCCCAACCCCCAACCTCCAACCCGCAACTCTTCTCTTTATCGAAGCGCCTCGCGCAACCAGCGGATTTCGGCGGCCATGTCTTTGGGGTTGAAGAGGGCGGAGCCGATGTCGAAGACGTTGGCGCCGTGTTCGCGGCTTTGTTTGCAGGTTTCGCGGTTGAGACCGCCGTCCACGGCCAGGGCCAAGTCGGGATGGCGTTTGCGGAGTTCGGCGAGGCGGGTCAGCGGTTCGGGCATGAAGGCTTGTCCGCCGAATCCGGGGTTGACGGTCATGAAGAGGACTTCGTCGCAGAGGGGGAGGACGGATTCGATGGCGTCGAGGGTGGTGGCGGGATTGAGGGTGATGCCGGCGCGAACGCCTTTGTCTCGGATGCGTTGCAGGGTGTCGGCGGCATCGTGTTCGGACTCGATGTGGACCAACAGGGTGTCGGCGCCCGCGTCGCAAAACGCGTCCACGTATTGATCGGGACGCAGCATCATGAGGTGAACGTTGAGGGGGATGTTCACGGCTTTGCGGGCCATTTCCACCACGCTGGGGCTGAAACTGACATTGGGGACAAAGACGCCGTCCATGATGTCGATATGAATTTCGTCCCCGCCGGCATCTTCGCAACGGCGGCAGGCATCGTACAAATGTCCGACGTCGGCGGCGAGAATACTGGGGTGGATGCGCACGGGGGGGATGTTCGGCGGGTTCATTTCAGCCCCTCCCGCAATTCGCGCACCGCGTCGAGAACGGTTTCGGCGGCTTGTTGGACGGGCACTTCACTGAATTCGGAGGCGGTGCGGGGTTTGAGTTCGACGATTCCCTTGGCCAGACCGCGTTCGCCGATGGTGACGCGCAGGGGGAAGCCGAGCAAATCGGCGTCTTTGAATTTGAAGCCGGGACGTTCCTTGCGGTCGTCCACGAGCACGTCCACGCCTTGGGCTTCGAGGGTGTCGGCCAGTTGGGTGGCTTCGTTCATGGAGGCCTCGTCCTTGGGATTCAGCACCGTGATCAAGACGGTATAGGGGGCGACGGACGCGGGCCAGATGATGCCGTTCTCGTCATGGGACTGTTCGATGATGGCCTGCAGGGTGCGGCTGACCCCGATGCCGTAGCAGCCCATGACCATGGGATGGCTTTTGCCGTTTTCGTCGAGGAAATTCGCGCCGAGGGCGACGCTGTATTTAGTGCCGAGTTTGAAGACGTGTCCGACTTCCACGCCGCGTTTTTCGATGAAGCGTCCCTTGCGATTGGGGGCGAGGTCCCCGGCCTTGGCGCAGGCGATGTCGTGGAATTCGTTGATGGCGCTGTCGCGGGCCAAATCGAAATTGCGGAGGTGGGCGTCGGTTTTGTTGGCGCCGATGACCCCGCCGCGCAGGCCTTCCAAGGTGCGGTCGGCAATCAGGGGAATGTTCAGGCCCACGGGGCCGGCAAAGCCGACTTCGGCGCCGGTGGTTTTGCGAATGGTTTCGGGGTCGGCGGGTTCCAGGGTTGCCGCTTTGAGGACTTTGCCGAGCTTGATTTCGTTGATTTCGCGGTCGCCGGGCAGGAGCACGGCCACGGGCTTTTCGTCTGCGAGATAGAGGATGGTTTTGACGAGTTGGCGCTTTTCGACGTTGAGGAATGCGGCCACGTCTTCGATTTTGCCGACGTTGGGGGTGGCGACTTCTTCGAGGGGGTTTTCGGAGCCGGGGAATTCGTTGGGGAGATCGCAATATCCCTCCGCGCGTTCGAGGTTGGCGGCGTAGGAGCCGTCGTCCGCTTCGAGGATGGCGTCCTCCCCGGAATCGCTGGGGACCATGAATTCGTGGGAGGAGGAACCGCCCATGTCGCCGGTATCGGCGTCCACGGGCATGGCGTGGAGTCCGCAGCGGCGGAAAATATTCACATAGGCTTGGTACATTTTCGCGTAGCTCTCGTCCGCCGCCTCGGAACTGACGTCAAAGCTGTAGGCGTCTTTCATGATGAATTCCTTGCCGCGCATGAGGCCGAAGCGGGGGCGGATTTCGTCACGGAATTTGGTTTGGATCTGGTAGAAATTGCAGGGGAGCTGTTTGTAGGAGTTGATTTCCCGGGCCACGAGATCGGTGATGATTTCCTCGTGGGTGGGGCCGAGGACCAGTTCGCGATCTTGGCGGTCCTTGATGCGGAACATCACGTTTTTCAGGGATTCGTAGCGTCCGCTGCGGTCCCAGATTTCGCGGGGGTGCATGGCGGGCATGAGCACCTCCAGGGCGCCGGCGCGGTCCATTTCGTCGCGGACGATGGCCTCCACCTTGCGGAGGGCGCGGAAGCCCAGGGGCAGGAAGGTATAGAGGCCGCTGCCCAGCCTGCGGATGAGGCCGGCGCGCAACATCAATTGGTGACTGGCGATTTCCGCGTCTTGGGGAACTTCTTTGAGGGTGGGGATGTGTGATTTTGTCCAAAGCATAACGCAAAACTTTCGTGGGGGGAGAAATGGCGGTTTCATGCATCATCCATCCGCAATATGCAAGCGGAAAGGCGCGTCTTGCGAGCGGCCGCTTTTCCCCTGCTTCTATTTTCCTGTAATGTTGTCTTGTATCTTCAATCAATATTCATATACAAAATTATATGAAAGAAGTTGACTGGCATCACGCGCCTGTTCATCGTTTTGTTCCCGGCGCCGTACATATGGTTACGGCCTCAACCCTCCATAAGACGCATGTTTTTCGTGACAATCGCCGTTTTTCGTTGTTCATGCGGGTTGTGCTGGAAGGGTTTTCAGGTCAAGGTTGGCGCCTTCATGCCTGGGCTTTTTTATCGAATCATTATCATTTGATTGTCCAAGCCCCCGACGATGGAGACTTTACCTGTTTGTTGCGGGAGCTACATTCCAAGCTTGCCTTGGAAGCCAATCGAATGGATGAAACCCCGAAGCGGCAAGTGATGTATCAATTTTGGGACCGCTGCATCAGTGATGACAACAGCTACTATGCGCGGATGAACTATGTGATCCAAAATCCTGTGAAGCATGGTTTGGTCGAAGACGCCCGCTTGTATCCCTATGGATCCGCTGTTTGGTTTGAGAAAAACAACCGGAAAAGTTTTTGTCGAAGGGTTTTTTCATATAAGTGGGACAAGGTGCAAGAACAGGATGATTTTGATGTGGTATGGAAATCAAAAGGTGAGCATGACGTTTTAAGCGAATAAAAATGCAAGCTTGTTACGGAAGGGGATGCCTCCGGCCCCCAAAGCGGCAGCTCTGGTCGTGCCTCCCGGCGCTGCCGCAGTCCAAAGGCGCTGCGCGTCCGGGCACGGGGTGCGACGGGGGCTTTTCAGGGAAACCGGGATGTGGAGGAAATAGCGGCTTATGTCATCAGTCGGTTGACCGCCGCCGCGCAGATGAAGTCGTTTTTGGTGAGTCCGCCCGCTTTGTGGGTGGTAAACGTTACGGTGCAGTTTCCGTAGCCGACCTCCAGGTCCGGATGGTGATCTTGGGTGTTGGCAATCCAGGCGACGGCGTTGACAAAGGCCATGGTGCGGTAAAAGTTTTCAAACGAAAACTCCCGCACAATGCTGTGGCCGTCCTCGCCCGGGTTCCAGCCTTCCAGTTCCTTCAAAGCGTCGGTGACTTGTTCGGAATCCAACAAACCTTCGCCTTTGGAACAGGGTTCGCATTTTCCTTCGAATATTGACTGTGTCATGATGAGGCTCCTTGTTTGCGGGTTGGAGGGTTGGAGGGTTGCGGGTTGGGTCGTTGCGGGTTGGAGGGTTGCTGGTTGCGGGTTGAATCTCGTACCCAAGAGCGGTTTGTCACGAGCGAGCGCCGACGCCAGCGGCCCAAAGAACCCGTTAGATGCGCCAGTGATTTCTGGACGCGTTCCCAAGCATACGGGCATTGCGCTTGAGGTCAAGTTACCCTTTCGGGGATGTGCTTTGGGGGCAGGGTTGCACGGAGTTTTATAATAAGTTCTTAGCACCAGGAGTTATACGAATATTCTTGTCAACTTGACTCGCTATGAACCCCAATCGGTATTTTTCATACTCGTAATCGTACTCGT
>PXAS01000371.1 GCA_003565815.1 PVC group bacterium | reverse complement strand
TGGGATGACTGTGATCGGAGTCGAGAATGATCAGGCTGAGATAATCTCCAATATCCAGCACATTGTATCCGGGATGTCCGGGAAAGGCGAAAAGCTGGTAAAAATGGGGAGCCACGCGCTCTCTCCATTCGTCGCTGTTCTCGTAGGTGGCATGGCTGAAAAAATATCCGCCCTGTACTTCGTGGTTACCGATGGCGGTCACCATGGGCAAGAGACGTCCATCGGGATAAATCAGGGTTTCGTGCAGGGATTCGAACCAGGTGTCCCAGCGCGACAAATTCCCCTCCAACCCGTCGGCGTAGGCGAAATCGCCGCCGATGACCACAAAATCGACGTCGTGTTGCAAAACCCGTTCATTGACCGCATCCATCCATTCCCGCCGATGAAGCATATCGCCGCCGACGGCGACGCGCAGGGGACGGGACAGGGTTTCGGGAAGCGTGCGAAAGGCGAATTCCCTTTCGTGATCATGAACCCGGAAGCGATACGTGGCGTCCGCATCCAGTCCGGTGAGTTCCACGCGGTGTAGCCGGTGCCCCCTCCAGGCTTCCAGCGGGGTCGAGGGCACTTCAACGGTTTGCCGCGCCTCCTCCCCCTCTTTCCAAAAATGAAGATGACGGGTCGCGGGCTCCGCCGCCGTCCGTATCCATTGCACGGTCATGGTGCTGGAAGGATCACGCTGCCAAGTCAGCAGCAAGGTGGTCAAATCATCCGCGATTCCCGTGTCGAAAGGCAAAAAAATCAACAGGGCGGTGAGAAGTTTTCGAGTCGGATGTTTCATGTGGCATTCCTTTCCGTTGCATCTATTTGATTTCAGGTACGGCGATTGTGGCGGTCGGGGCCGATTCCGCGCGCCGGGCGATTTCACGGATGAGCCCGCTGAAAATGACCGCGTGCAAGGGGTAGAGTAAATACCAATACAGAAGACCTGACAACCCTTTGGGCGCAAAAAACGCGGTTTGACTGAGGTGGGTTTGACCCTCTTCATCCACCATGGTTTCAAACTCCAGCCATGCGCGTCCGGGCACTTTCATTTCCGCGCGAAGGCGCAAAAGGTGCTCGGGCTCGACTTTTTCCACCCGCCAGAAATCCAGGGCGTCCCCGGGGCGCAACTCATTAGGATCACGACGTCCCCGGCGCAGGCCGACACCGCCGAAAAAGCGGTCCATGGCTCCGCGAAACCGCCAGGCGAAGTTCATGAAAAACCAGCCGCGGTCGCCGCCAATTCCCGTGAAGATTTGGAAGACGCGCTGAGGGGAGGCCTCCACCATGCGCTGTCGGCGCTCGAGGATCAGCCCTTCCTTGGTGGTCAATTCCACGGCCGGGGTTCGGGCGGAGATGCGGTTGGTGGCGTCGGTCCACGCGGTCTCCACCTCGCCGTTGTCGAGGCGGCGGACCGCCCGCTCCAGGGCGGTCTGAAAAGAAACGGGTTGAATGTCCGGGAACAAGCGGCGGGCGCTGTCGTCCTCCACCACCACCTCGTTACGCAATCCCTGAATGAGGGGGCGGGCGATGGCGGCGGGGATGGGCGTCACCAAATCCACCCAATAGGAAGAAAGCCTGGGTGTGAGGATCGGCACGGGAATCATGCGCCTTCGCAATCCCCTGGCCTTGGCGTAGGCAATCATCATTTCTCCGTAGGTCACCACCTCGGCGCCACCGATTTCGATGGTTTTCCCCGTGCTTTCCTTCGTCTCCAGGGCCGCGCCCAAATAGGAGAGCACATCCCGGATGCCGATGGGCTGGGCCCGGGTATAGACCCAACGCGGACAAATCATGAACGGAACCCGTTCGGTCAGATAGCGGATGATTTCAAAGGACAGACTCCCCGATCCGACAATGACGCCGGCCCGAAACTCGGTGACGGGCACGCCCGCGCGCCGCAGGGCTTCGCCACTCTCGCGGCGGGAGCGAAGGTGTTCGGAAAAGGTTTCATCCTCCCGAAAAATGCCGCCCAGATAAATGATGCGGTTCACCTCGGCTTTTTTGGCGGCCTTGGAGAAATTTTCCGCGGCGGTCACGTCCCGTTCCGCGTATCCCGATCCGCCCCCCAAGCTGTGAATCAGATAGAACGCCGCATCCACGCCATCCATGGCCTCGTCCAAACTGTCGGAATCGAGCACATCGCCGCGTACAAGTTCCACGTTGGATGCCCATTTCCGGGCTTGCAGGTCTTTTGGCGCCCGGGCCATGGCCCGGACGCGGTATCCGGCTTCCAGCAGGTGGGGGACAAGTCTGCCGCCGACATAGCCGGTGGCCCCCGTCACGAGAATCAAAGGATTGGAGGAAGAAGATGACATGTGAATACGCTTTGGTGGGAATGGAGATTGCAAAAACAGGTTGGCGCTGTTACTTTTCAACTATGTACGAACTCGCCGCGCCATACCAGGAATTATACGAGGAAATCCGGAAATTGCACAACCGGTTGCGTTGGTTGGGCGATCAAATCCATGCGGCCGACGGACAAACCAGCGCCAAACGGAGTCTGCTGATCAGTCTACACCGTGAGGGGGGATGCACCGTGCCGGAACTGGCCCGGGAGCGTTTGGTCTCCAGGCAAATCATTCAAACCCAGATCAACTTGTTGCAGGAGGAAGGCCTGGTGGTGCCGCGCGCGAATCCCCGTCACAAGCGTTCCAAATGTATGGCCCTGACCCGCAAAGGACGCGAAGCCGTGGAAAAAATGCTGGCCCGGGAAGCGGCGTTACTGGAGGACATCGGCTCACCGTTGAATGCCAAGGAGGTTTTGATCACGGCCGGCCATTTGGCCACCATTCGAAAGCACCTGGAATCGAGTGATTTCGACAGTTGATTTTTTTCGAACTTGGAGAACAATATTTGCCATCGACATTCGTTGTATCTTTCCGTGGGCGCTTCTTCCGTCCACCATGCCACCTCAACCCCGACCTCTCTGAATGGATATGATCATCAAACTCAAACTTATCGCCTTTTGTTTACTCGCGTTGACTTTCGCCTTCGGAGGCCTCTGGTTGCGTGAGCAAAACCAAGCGTCCCAACTGGCCAGCTTGAATGACACTTTGACTCAGGATAACATTGAATTGACTTCCGCCCTGGAAGGGCAACGTCAAGCCAATGAGGATTTGCGACGCCAACTGGACGCTCGCAATCAACTGCCTGAGATGGTCGGCAATGAGGTGGAATCGATGCCCGAAACCTTCTTGCGGCTTCCCCCCGCCGCCCCCATGGCGTTTGAAGAAGACGACGAAGAGGTCGTGACCATGGCCTCCGGCGAGGAATCCGAGTTGTCCCCCGAAGAGCTTGCGGAACGGGAAGAACGGCGGGAAGCCCGCCGGGTGGCACAGGAGGAACGGCGGGCACGGTGGGAAGAACGGCGACAGCAAAATCGCGACCGCGTGGTCACCGCAACCCGGGAACGACGCGAGTTTTTCGAACAAATCCCCTTGGAGGGGTTGGCACCGGAATATCGCGAAAGTCACGAGCGACTCTTGCAGGCAATGGACGAAGTGGAAGACATGATGACGATGCTCAACGATCCCGAAACCGACCGAGAGACCCAACGGGAAATTCGTCGGAATTTCGGCGGCATGATGCGTGAAGTGGGCGGCCTGATGGGGACCCAACGGGAAATATTACTCAATGACTTCGCCCAGGCCATTGGCTACAGTGGTGAAGAGGCCCGAGATTTCATCGACTACATCGAAGCCGTCAACGAAATGACCAGCATGGGCAATTTCATGCGCGGAGGCCGAGGACGCGGCGGGCCACCCCCGTCCAGAGATTGACCCCGTTGCTGAACAGCGCGACGAAGTCAGGCGAGGACATGAGGAGTGCGGACTCCAAAATCCATCCCAAACCCTGACATCAGGCCCATCAGTGGTTTTTTCGGAAGAGTTGTCGGCAAGGGACTGCCGATCTACGTTCAACGAAAAAATCCGTGAAGATCCGTGCCCATCCGTGGTTCTTTTCACTCAACCACAACCCAAGATCGGTGTGAATCAGTGTCATCAGTGGTTTTTTTCGGCAGCGTTATCGGCAAGGGGCCGCCGATCTACGTTCAACGGAAAACATCCGTGAAGATCCGTGCCCATCCGTGGTTCTTTTCCCTAATCTACAACCCAAGATCAGTGTGAAT
>PXAS01000296.1 GCA_003565815.1 PVC group bacterium | reverse complement strand
CGATCAACCGGTTCGCCCGCGACAACAGCAGGCCCGCCACCCTTCTCAGGAGAAAACTCTTGGTCACCCTGGTGAATAATGAAAAACACTAAATATCGCGGCCTGACCCCTTTTTCTTTTTTCCAGCATTTAGGAGCCTGCCATGTACCCGAAAATTATCCATACCGAAGAGGAATACGACGCCGCGCTTCGCCATGTGGAGTCCCTCATGGACGCGGAATCCGGTTCCACTCAGGAGGAGGAACTGGAGATCTGGACCTTGCTGATCGAAAACTACGAAGAAGCCCATCACCCCATCCCGCCGCCGGACCCGGTGGAGGCCATCCGCTTCCGCATGGAACAATTGGGACTGAAGCCGGCCGACCTGGCCCCCTACATCAAAAGCAAAAGTAAAATCTCCGAGATTCTCAACCGCAAACGCCCCCTCAGCCTTTCCATGATTCGTGCGCTGCACGAGGGACTGGGAATACCGGCGGAAATTCTGGTCCGGGAGCCGGATGCTCCGTATAAAGTGTGATGGAATATCAAAAAGATATAGCCCCCCCATGAACAATTTTAATCCCTCAGCCTGCAAAAAAAAGGAGCGGCAAGGATCCCGGTGGGACCGGGTCGCCTGACGGCGGCCACTCTCGTCGCCTTTTACTGAATACCATGTCCAGTTTCCCATTCATGCCTGAGAATTCGGATATCTACACAGATTGAGCTTTGCATTGCAACCCGACATAGTTAGAAAAAACGTATGTCCAGCAGCCTCAAAGACAACCGCCCGGCACGGGGAACCGTGGGTGACTTCCTTCGTACGCAGATTCAGCCGGAGACGGACCTCTCATTCACTTCGGCCTATTTTACGGTCAATGCCTTCGACGCCCTCCGATCCGAACTGGAATCCGCTTCATCCCTTCGCTTTCTCTTTGGTGAACCTTCCTTCATCTCCGAAATCGATTCCGACAAGGACGAAAAGAAAAACTTTCGGCTTACCGAAGAAGGGCTCGAACTCGCCCACGCCCTCACCCAACGGCCCGCGGCCAAGGCCTGCGCCGACTGGATGAAGGGGAAAGTGGAGATCCGCTCTATCCGCCAGTCGGGTTTCCTTCACGGTAAAGCCTACCACATCCTAAACGGGAACGCCTCCAGTGCCATTCTGGGAAGTTCCAACTTTACCGTGCCGGGACTGGGCCTCCGTTCCAAAGGCAACAACATCGAACTCAATCTGATCGTCGATTCCGACCGCGACCGCAAGGACCTGCTCGCCTGGTTTGAGGAAGTCTGGAACGACGATACCCTCACCAAAGACGTCAAAGACGAGGTGCTCCGTCATTTGGAACGGATCTACGCCAACCACGCCCCGGAGTTCATCTACTACCTCACCCTCTTTCACATCTTTCGCGAAGACCTCGAAGACGCGGGCGAAGTCGATGATACCCTCAGACAAACCACCCTTCTGGAGTCCAACGTCTGGAAAAGGCTCTTCTCCTTCCAAAAAGACGGGGTAAAAGGGGCGATCAACAAAATCCTCGCCTACAATGGGTGCATCCTCGCCGACAGCGTCGGTCTGGGCAAAACCTTCGAAGCCCTCGCGGTCATTAAATACTTCGAACTCCGCAACGAACGCGTGCTGGTGCTCTGTCCCAAAAAACTCCGACAAAATTGGACCACGTATCGAACCAACAGCCGCCTGAACCCCCTGCTGGATGACCGTTTCGCCTACGATGTTCTTTCCCATACCGACCTTTCCCGCACGGATGGAACCACGGGGGACCTGGATCTCGCGAATTTGAACTGGGGAAATTACGGCCTCATCGTCATCGACGAATCCCACAACTTCCGCAATAACGCCCTCGGCAAAGAAAAAGACGATGGAACCCGCCGCCGCAGCCGTTATGAGCGTCTGCTGGAGGATGTGATCCAATCTGGCGTTAAAACCAAAGTGCTCCTTCTCTCCGCCACCCCGGTGAACAACCAGATCGCGGACATTCGCAACCAGATTTCCTTCATCGCCGGCGGCGATGTCGCCCGCTCCGAAAATCCCGCCCACGACGGAGCCTTCCGCGAAAGCCTCGGCGTTCCCAGCGTCAAGGAAACCGCCCGCCAGGCCCAAAGCAAATTCACCACCTGGACCAAGAAACCCGTCGCCGAACGTAAAACCCGTGATCTCATCAACCAACTCGGCAGCGATTTCTTCAAACTCCTCGACGGACTCTCCATCGCCCGCTCCCGCGCCCAGATCAAACGCTACTACGCCAAGGAACTCGCCACCCTCGGCGGATTTCCCGAACGCGACAAACCCCGCGCCGAATATCCGGAAATCGACGCTCAAAACAAGTTTCTCAGCTTTCAACAACTCGATCACGAGATCAGCAATCTCACCCTGAGCCTCTATCACCCCAGTTCTTATCTGAGAGAGGACTTGGCTCCCTCCATCCACGAACAGTATGCTCTCCGTATCGGAAACTTCACCCAGGAAGGCCGGGAACGCATTTTGATTGCCATGATGAAGGTGAACTTCCTCAAGCGCCTGGAAAGCTCGATTGACTCCTTCCGCCTCACCCTCAAACGCACCATTCAGAAAATTGACGATCTTACCCAACGCATCGACACCTTTCAGGAGATGCAAAACCAAAATCCTGATTTGGACTTCGCCAATCTCAGCGAGGAGGATTTTGACGACCTGGAAATCGACCCCGAAGAGCTTAAAATCGGCGGCAAACACAAGATCAGCCTCGAACATCTGGACCTCCCCAAATGGAAACTGGCCATCAACCAGGATCGCAGTCAACTGCAGTACCTTCTCGATCACGCCGCGCCCATTGTCCCTGCCCGTGACGCCAAACTGACCCGCCTGCGCGAACTGATCGAACACAAACTCGACCATCCCTCCACCAACCGCGAGGGCGAATCCGTCCGCAAAGTCCTGGTGTTTACCGCCTTCGCCGATACCGCCAACTATCTCTGGCAAAATCTCGCCATGCCCCTGCACCAGGCCCGCGGCACCCACACCGCCCTCATCTCCGGTGGCGGCACCTACCGCACCACCCTTGGCAAATCGGACTTCGAGCACATCCTCACCCATTTCTCCCCCCGCTCCAAATCGCGCGACCGCCAGCAGGAACTCTTCCAAGCAGAGGAAATAGACCTCCTCATCGCCACCGACTGCATTTCCGAAGGCCAGAACCTCCAGGACTGCGATCTGCTCATCAACTACGACATCCACTGGAACCCCGTGCGCATCATCCAGCGCTTCGGACGCATCGACCGCATTGGCTCCCGCAATCCCCGCGTTTCCCTCGTCAACTTCTGGCCCACCAAAGACCTCGACGCCTACCTCAACGTCAAACACCGGGTCGAAGCCCGCATGGCCCTGGTCGATCTCACCGCCTCCGGCGAGGACAACCTGCTCAACTCCGAGCAATTCGAAGACCTCATCGCCTCCGATCTGCACTACCGCAACCGGCAACTCAAACGCCTGCAAAACGAAATCCTCGACCTGGAGGACCTCGACGAGGAAACCCTCTCCCTGGCCGACTTCTCCCTCGCTGACTTCCGGCTCGATCTGCTCCGCTTTCTCGAGTCCAACCGCGAAGCCCTCGAAAGTGCCCCCCTCGGACTCTACGCCGTGGTGCCCCCCGACCCGCAACTCCCCGCCTCCCAGCCCGGCATCCTCTTCTGCTTCCGCCAGCGCGACGACCGACGCCCCACCCAGGTCAACCCTCTCGCCCCCCACTACCTCGTCTATGTGCTCGACGACGGCAACATCCGCCTCACCTTCGCCCAGCCTAAACAAGCCCTGGAACTCTTCCGCACCCTCGCCGCCGGACATCCCGCCCCCCTCAACGCCCTCTGCGACATCTTCGACGACCGCACCCGCAACGGCACCGACATGTCCCGCGAAAACCAGCTCCTCGCCCGCGCCGTCGAGTCCATCAAAACCACCTTCGGCAAACGCGCCGCCGCCGCCCTCTTCTCCGGACGCGACGGCCTCCTCCCCCCCCAGTCCGACACCCCCAACTCCAGCGCCGACCTCGAACTCGTCACCTGGCTTGTGATACAGGGAGGCATCATATGAAGCAACCGAACTCAATGTGTTCAACGGATAACCTCTTCGGAGAAATTCGCAATCTGATCGAGGCAGGCCGACGTG
>PXAS01000345.1 GCA_003565815.1 PVC group bacterium | reverse complement strand
CGGGAAGGGCTTTGCCTTCCATCAATTCCAAACTGGCGCCGCCTCCGGTGCTGATGTGGGTGATCAAATGGTCGAGGCCCGCTTTTTTGACCGCGCTGACGGAGTCGCCCCCGCCGATGATGCTGACGCAATGGGTTTCCGCCACGGCGGTGGCCACGGCATTGGTACCGGCCGCAAAGGGGGTCATTTCAAAACAGCCCATGGGACCGTTCCAAATCACGGTTTTCGCGTCGGCAATCACGTCGGTGAACTGTTCGCGGGTTTTTGGACCGATGTCCATCCCTTCCCAGCCGTCGGGGATGTCCCCTTCGACGATACGGATATTGGCATCGGCGCTGAAATCGTCGCCAATCACATTGTCCACGGGCAACAAAAGCTGCACGCCCCGGTTTTCGGCGTCTTTCATGATCTGCAGGGCCAGGTCCATCTTGTCATCTTCATGAATGGAACCGCCGATTTTGCGGCCCATCGCCTTGAAAAAGGTATAGGCCATGCCCCCGCCAATGAGGAGGGCGTCCACTTTTTCCATGAGATTGAGAATCACGTCGATTTTCCCGGAGATCTTGGCGCCGCCAATAATGGCCACGAAAGGCTTTTCGGGGGCTTCCAGGGTTTTGGCCAAATAGTTGATTTCCTTTTCGAGCAGGAACCCGGCGGCGCAATCTTCGAAATACTTGGTCACAACGGCCATGGAGGCATGGGCGCGGTGCGCGGTGCCAAAGGCGTCGTTCACATACACTTCGCCGTGGGCGGCCAGTTGTTTGGCAAAGGCTTCTTGCGCTTCTTCGCTGACGCCCTTGCCTTCTTCTTCGGCATGGAAGCGCAGGTTTTCGAGGAGCAGCACTTCCCCGGCCTTGAGGTCCGCGGACATTTTCGCGGCTTCGTCCCCCACGCAATCGCCCGCGAATTTCACGTCAATCCCCAATTTTTTGGAGAGATCGGCGGCCACGGGTTTGAGGCTGAATTCGGCGCTGGGTTTGCCTTTGGGACGGCCCAGATGGCTCATGAGGACCACGGAGCCCCCTTTTTTGAGCACGTATTCGATGCTGGGGATGGCCGCGGAAATACGGGTATCGTCGCCCACGCCGCCTTCCGGGGTGATGGGCACGTTGAAGTCAACGCGCATCAGGACTTTTTTGCCCTGAACATCAATGTCGGTAATTGTTTTTTTATTCATAACGTGATTCCTGAATTTTTACTTGGGGACAACACATCCCGAAGCCTCTCCATCGCATTGCAACACGGGAAAGGAACTTCGGGATGCGTCTTGTTCAGGCTGATGCGGTTGGGACGCTCAGCCGTTTCTCGGCCCTGGCTCAGCCCTTGGAGGCCACGTGGGCGATCAGATCGAGCACTTTGTTGGAATAACCCCATTCGTTGTCGTACCAAGCGACGAGCTTGACGAAGTTGTCGTTCAGGGCAATGCCCGCGTCCGCGTCAAACACGGAAGTCTCGACATGGTGAATGAAGTCGGTGGACACCACCGCATCCTCGGTGTAACCGAGCACGCCTTTCATGGGGCCTTCGGACGCGGCTTTGATGGCCGCCTTGATTTCGTCGTAGCTGGCGCCTTTTTCAATGCGACAGGTCAAATCCACCACCGAAACCGTGGCCGTGGGCACGCGGAACGCCATGCCGGTGAGTTTGCCATTGAGTTCGGGGATCACTTTGCCAACGGCTTTGGCGGCGCCGGTGCTGGAGGGAATGATGTTCCATCCGGCCGCGCGTCCACCGCGCCAGTCTTTCTTGGAAGGCCCGTCCTGGGTCTTCTGCGTGGCCGTCACCGCGTGTACGGTGGTCATCAGACCTTCGACGAGGCCGAAGCTGTCGTTGATGACTTTGGCGAGCGGGGCCAGGCAGTTGGTGGTGCAGGAGGCGTTGGAGATAATGTCCATGGAGGTCTCGTAGCTGTCCTCGTTCACGCCCATGACAAACATGGGGGCATCGGCGGACGGTGCGGAGATGACGACTTTCTTGGCGCCGCCCTTCAAGTGGGCGGAGGCTTTTTCGGTGGTGGTGAACACGCCGGTGGATTCCACCACGTATTCGGCGCCGCAGGAACTCCAGGGAATGTTGGCCGGGTCCATTTCGTTGAAAACGGCAATTTCCTTGCCATTGACGATCAGTTTGCCGTCCACGAGTTCCACGGTCCCGTCAAAACGACCGTGAATGGTGTCGTATTTGATCATGTACACCATGTAATCCAAATCGATGAAGGGGTCGTTGATGCCAACGACTTCCACCTCGGGGTTGTCGATGGAGGCACGAAAGACCAAACGTCCAATGCGGCCGAAGCCGTTAATTCCTACAGAAGCTGCCATGATGCGATAATCCTTTTTTTGTTGTTCGCGTAAGATAAGGTGATGTGAACCTGCATTTTGCAAGTGCGGGGGGTCCATACCCCATTGCGACGGAAAGGTCAAACATCATTCTCGATAAAATGAAGATAATCATGACGTGATATATCCGATTTATTCGGGAAAAAGATTTGCCAAGGTCATTTTCGAAAGTGTAAAGGGGTGCGCATGAACACCCGAAAAATTCTTCTCGCCGAATCCGACATCCCCACGCACTGGACGAATATTGTCGCGGACATGCCCAACAAGCCCTTGCCGCCCCTCAATCCGGCCACGGGCGAACCCATCGGCCCCGAGGCCCTGGCGCCGTTGTTTCCCCGGGCCCTGATTGAGCAGGAGATGAGCGGCGAAGCGCTGATCGAAATTCCCGATGAAGTGCGGGACATTTACACGCAGTGGCGTCCGACGCCCCTGTTCCGGGCCCGCAGTTTGGAGAAGGCGCTCGATACCCCGGCGCACATCTATTACAAATACGAGGGCGTCAGCCCGGCGGGATCGCACAAACCCAACACCGCCGTGCCGCAGGCCTGGTATAACAAACAAGAAGGGATCAAACGCATCACCACGGAAACCGGCGCCGGCCAATGGGGGTCGGCCCTGAGCTACGCCTGCGGTCTTTTCGACCTCACCTGCGAAGTCTACATGGTGCGCACGAGTTACGACAGCAAGCCCTACCGCAAACTGCTCATGAACACTTGGGGCGCGGAAGTCCACCCCTCCCCTTCCCCGCGCACCGCCGCGGGCCGCGCCATTCTCGAAAAAGATCCGGATTGCCCCGGCAGCCTCGGCATCGCCATCTCCGAAGCCATCGAGATGGCGGCCCAATCCGATGACGCCCATTACGCCCTCGGGAGCGTTCTCAACCACGTGTTGCTCCACCAAACCATCGTCGGCCAGGAAGCCAAAAAACAGATGGAAATGGCGGGCGAGTACCCGGATGTCATTATCGCCCCCTTTGGCGGTGGCTCCAATTTTGCGGGACTGACCTTCCCCTTTCTTTCCGACAACCTCAAACGAGGCGGCAAAGTGCGGTGCGTGGCCAGCGAACCCGCCAGTTGCCCCAAACTCACCCGGGGCATCTTCCGGTACGACTATGGCGACACCGCCGGCATGACCCCGCTGCTGCCGATGTACACCTTGGGACATAATTTCGTGCCCGCGCCGATCCACGCCGGCGGTTTGAGATACCACGGCGCCGGGGTGGTGGTCAGCCAGTTGCTCAAGGACAAACTCATCGAAGCCATCGCCCATCCGCAGAAAGAATGCTTCGAAGCGGGCATTCTTTTTGCGCGAACGGAAGGCATCCTGCCCGCGCCCGAAGCCAACCACGGCATTGCCACCGCCATTCGCGAAGCCAAGGCGGCGCAAGCCTCCGGCGAGAAAAAAGTCATCCTCTTCAACCTTTGCGGCCATGGGCATTTCGATTTGACCAGCTACGAAACCTACCTGGGCGGCAAACTGGTCGACCACGAATTAACCCAAGGCGAAATCGATACCGCCCTCGCGGATCTGGACACGCCCAAAATTGACTGAAGGGGGCAGGCTGTATTTAGCGGCTTTCCGAGCGTCGGAAGAAGTTTTTCAAACGCTTCCGAGTGTCGGAAACCCACTTATCGCCCTTAGGGATCCTCCAGAAATACCTGTCGCTTCCGGCTGGTTCTTTTGGCGTTTCGAATCCGTGTCAGGGGCTCGTTTTTTCTCGCAAACCGTATCCGGTCCAATGTAGGTCGGGATGTTCCGCATCGCGGGGTGGGTTTTCGCAAATGAACAGGATCCAGGGGCCGACGTTCCGG
>PXAS01000401.1 GCA_003565815.1 PVC group bacterium | reverse complement strand
GCTTTGCGCTTGAATTTCGCGGGTTGCGGGTGCATGTTTGAGGTTCACCCGAGGATTTGGTCCTCCCAACCCACGAGACGAGATTTTATGCGAACACGAAACGGCGGCAAGGAATTTGTTTTTCAGGCATTGGCCCTGGTGGTGATTGTCATTTTGGTACACACCGCCTACGAATTGATCGTCCGCCCCCGCGCGGCCGCCTCGATGGCGGCGGCGGCGGAAATTCGGGAGACGGACCCGGAACGGGAGGCCCCCTTGTCCCTGGCGGTGATTCTCAAGGACTATGAACAGGAGGCCTGTTTTATCCTGTTGTTTTGGGCGCTGGCTTCCATGGGGTACAAGGCGGTGGGCCTGCGCCGGGATTCGCGGCTTTTGGACCGCGACTTTGTGACCGTGGAGGAGGGGAAGCGGATTCTGCCGGTGGACGCCCGGGATTTGAGCCGCGAATTGCAATCGCTCCCGGAGACCCAGCGCAGCGCCCTGTTGCCCCGCAGCCTGCTGGCGGCCCTGCATCGCTTTGAGTCCACCCGGAACATTCAGGACGTGTCCGAAACCGTGAACCAACTGTGCATGGCCGAAGGGGAACGACAGGAGTCCGAATTGAGCATGATTCGCTACATCGCCTGGGCGATTCCGAGCATCGGCTTTATCGGCACCGTGCGGGGGATCGGGCAGGCGCTTTCCAAAGCCCACGCGGCCGTGGAGGGCGAGATCGGTCCGGTCACCGAAAGCCTGGGCACGGCCTTCAACTCCACCCTGATCGCCCTGTGTTTGAGCATTTTGCTCATGTTCGTGGTGCATCAGTTGCAACTCCAGCAGGAACGCTATGTATTGGATGTGGAGGACTACGCGGAACAGAATCTGATTCGCCACCTGCACGTCACCCGGGAGGTTTTCTGATGCAGGTGCTCGATTTGGATCCGCTTCGGCGCGGGGTTGCGTTTTGGGACGGGAGCGGGTGGCGCTTTGGCCGGGAGGCTTTGGGGGCCTGTCGGATGGATCCCCAAAAAATCAGCCCCGATCATTGGGAGTCTTTGTCGCTGCAACCCCTGATCCCGGTGCGCGGCGGCATGCGGCATCGGGCGGATCTGGCCGTGGCCGCTTTGCGGGCGGAGGGGGTGTCCGGCGATACGCCTTTGACCGCCCTGGCGCCTTCCGCTTGGGACAAGGAGGCTTTGCGCGTTTTTCTCGGGGTGGCCAAAACCTGTGCATTGAACGTCCGTTGGCTTTTCCCGCGGGTCATCGCCTCCGCCACGCAGGCGGCGCCGGAGGCCGAAGACCTCACGATATGGGAATGGTCCTGGAACCATCTGCATGAGGTCACTCTGACAAAAGAAGCGGGTCACTGGTGTCGGCGGGACGTGCGCGCCGTGTCCGACGGCGGGATTTTCGCATGTTTTCGCAGGGACGCCGGGGTCGCCCGGGATTTGGCCCTGGACCGTCTTCGCTACGATCCCTTGTATTCGGGGGTGACCGAACAGGCGCTGTTCGATTCCTGGTGGTCCTGGCTTCACGGCGGAGATCCCTGGTCGTTGACCACCGCCGATGGTTCCGCGCTTCGCTTGAACAAGGAAGGGGCATTGTTCGAAGCACCGCGTCGGGTTTGGGCGGAACAACAGGGGCTGCGGGATGAGGCGGGTCACTTGTTGCCCGAACCCTTGCGGCAATGGCTCGGGTTTGAAAACGCGGGGATCTCGCCCGCCGAAATTCGCTTGGAGGTGAGCGATCACGATCAGGACGCCGCCCGCTGGCGGGAAACCCTGCCCGGGGAACCCGGAGCCGCGCCCCCCGCAAAACCCGTGACCCACCTGGTGGTGCGGGGCATTGCCCGCCCGTGTGACGGTCCCTGGACGGGGCCGGAACGGCCCGGCGACACGGTGCGGTTGCCGGACGGAGAACGCGGCTTGGCCATTCACGTGCCCCCCGAGAATCGCAAGCTGAAATTGAACGCCGCCCCCGGAGAATAATGGCCCGCCGTCAATTCAATGTGTTCAGCCTGAGTTTCCTCGACTGCATTTGTTGCGGGTTCGGGGCGGTGATTTTGTTGTTTGTGCTCATGAGTGCCCGGGCCTCGCAAATCCGCAGCGAGCAAACCGAGGATTTGCAGTCGGAAGTGGATCGGATCGAGGTGGAAATTCTCGACATGGAGCGCGAAAAGGTGCTGGCGCGAAACGCCTTGGACGACGTGATTGAAGAACTGGTCGAGACGCGGGGCCTCAGTCGGGACGTGATGGCGGAAATCGAGGAAATCGAGGAAGAACTTGCCCGCCAGGATGGCGAAACCCTGGCGACCGTCGAGCATGTGAACCAGTTGAAGACCGATTTGCTGAGTTTGGAGGAGGGCTTGAAACGATTACGGGCGGCGGTGGCCGACGCGGAGGAGGAGGGAGAGGCCCTGCGGGCATTCGTCGGCGACGGGCGGCGGCAATATCTGACTGGATTGCAGTTGCGGGGGGAGCGGACCCTCGTGCTCGTGGACATCAGCGCCAGCATGCTCGCGGAAAATGTCGTCGATGTCTTGCGAATACGCAATTTACCCCGCGAAGAGCAGAAAGAGGCCACCAAATGGGTGCAGGTGGGTCGCACCGTGGAGTGGTTGCTGGCCAAGTTGCCCGCGGAGGGGCGGTACCATTTCGCCGTTTTTCACGATGAGGTGCGCCCATTGCGTGCGGACCCGGGCTGGTGGACGGCGGGCGATCCCGATTTGCGCGAAGACATCGCCCAAGCCTTCAAGGAGCTGGTGCCTTCCAGCGGCAGCAGCCTGCTGCTCGCGTTTGAGTACGCCGCCAACCTGTCCCCGCCGCCGGACAACCTCATTTTGCTGACCGACAGTTTGCCCACCATGGAGCGGGGGGCGCCACTGATCCGCCGCACCGTGACCGGACGCCGCCGCATGGAAATGTTCCAGCAGGCCACCGCCGTTTTGCCTCCCCGCATGCCCGTGAATACCCTCCTTTTTCCCCTGGAGGGAGACCCCATGGCCGCCATTGCCTTCTGGCGGCTGACCGTGGACACGAACGGCAGTTTTGTCACCGTGGCGGAGGACTGGCCGTGAGGCGACGCAAAAAATCGCGTGAATGGGATGTGTTCAATCTCAGCTTCCTCGACAGCATTTGTTGCGGATTCGGGGCCGTGATTCTTTTGTTTGTGCTCAGCAAAGCCGCCGAGCCCATGGTGATCGAGGCCAGCCGCGAGGATTTGTCCGGATTGCTGCGGGATTTGCAGGAACAACTCTTCGAGTTGCGGGGGGAAGTGACGGTGCTGAACCGGGAGTTGGACGGCAAACGCGAACAACTGAGCGAAGAAACCGAGCAACTGGCGCGGCTGCAGGGCGATTTGTCCGATTTGCGGGGGGAATTCGACGCCAGCAAAGACATGGCCCAGGTCCAGAACATCATCGAAGGACAGCTCGCCGCCGCCCGCCAAACCCTCACCGAAGAAATGAAGGCGCTCCTGGCCCGCATGAACCGTCCCGAACAGATCGACCAGCCCATCGCCGGGGTGCCCATGGACAGCCAATACGTGGTCTTTGTCATCGACACCTCCGGCAGCATGGTGCAGGGCGCCTGGGCGCAAATGCTCCGGAAAATGGAGGAAATTCTCGACGCCTATCCCGAACTCAGGGGCATGCAGGTGATGAACGACATGGGGCAATACATGTTCCCCGCCTATGCCGGGGAGTGGATTCCCGACACCCCCGCCCGCAGACGGGCGGTCCTTGGCGTGCTGCGCAGTTGGTATCCTTTCAGCAACAGTTCTCCCGTCGAAGGCATTCAGGAAGCCCTGCGGCGCCACGCCACCGACGGCGAAAAGATGAGCATTTATGTGATGGGCGACGAATTTTCCGGGGGCAGCATGGACGCCGTCCTCGATCGGGTGGACCGCCTGAACCGCAAACCCGACGGCACCCTCCGCGCCCGCATCCACGCCATGGGATTTCCCGTCGTCATCCGCGGCAACATCGGCGCCGGAAACACCGGATTGCGCTTTGCCATCCTCATGCGCGAAATGACCCGTAGAAACGGCGGCACCTTCGTGGGCCTGCCCCAATAACATTCGGAGACATCATGAAAACCGTGTTGCTGAAACTCATCATCCTCGCCGTGGCCGCAGCCTTGATCGCCCTGGCCGGGTTGTATTTTTTGTAAACGCGCCCGATCGGGAGCCCGTTTGAAAAGGGTTTTGTGGCGAACAGGCAGGGTTGATCGCTTGTTGAGCGGGGGCGAAGGGGGATGAGAAAGTGTGGTGGAACAGCCTGACCGGTCTCCCATAACCCTGACGTGCGCTTTGGAATGGAAACGGATGTCACTCCGGGAGGTGTGGCGGATGCTGTCGTACACCGGTTCAACCGGGAATGGGCGGAAATGTAATGGTTGGGGGTGTTGTGGGATCACCGTTTGTCGTGCCGCCGTTCGTGGTGCCGCCGTTCGTCCCCCCATTGTTGCCGCCATTGCCGTTTGAAGGTGGCGGGGTGGGTTGGGGTTGTGGCTGCGGGGCGACTTCGGCCACCGCAACGAATTCCGAGGTGAATCCGGGTTCCACCCATAGTCCGCTCATCCGTCCGCTGGTGCCATCGATGACCACGTTGCCGGTCATGACCACTTCATTCCCGGCGGTGGTGAGCCCCTTGAGGGTGATGGAGGCGGAGCGATTGCCGTCCGCACGACCGATTCGACCCGTCCAACGGGCGCCCGCATTGTCGACGGCGAAGAGTTGGTCTCCGGCCTGCGTGACCGCCAAACTGGTGAGGGTAGTGCCGCTTTGTCGGCGGGGAATGCCGTTTTCATTGCGATAGGTGCCGGAAATATTGATGGAGACGTTTCGAACCGTATCGTCTCCGCTGGTGATGTCGCAAGCGGTTTGCAGGAGGAGTCCCAAACCGCCGAACAGGAGCAGGGCAACGAAAAAGGCGTTTGATTTCATTTTCATGTCCCTAGAATAGGGGGCCTCGCGCCGGGTTGCAAGGAAATTGATTTCGGAATGGCGTAATTCGGGTGCGGGAAAAAGATTGCGCCGGTGAATGGGATGGAGTATTCGGGGGCATTGAATTTCAGACCCACAACGAGAGGATACGGACCATGAGAGTGCTTTCGGGCATCCAGCCTTCGGGCAAACTGCATATCGGCAACTATTTCGGCATGATGAAACCGGCCTTGGCCCTTCAGGAGGAACACGAGGTGTTTCTGTTCATTGCCGATTACCATGCGCTCACCACCACCAAAGACGCGGCGGCTTTGCGTGAAAACGTGCGGGACGTGGCCTTGGACTTTTTGGCGTGCGGCCTTGATCCCGCCCGCACCGTGTTTTACCGGCAGAGCGACGTCCCGGAAGTCCATGAGCTGGCCTGGCTGTTGAGCGTGGTCTGCCCCATGGGCTTGTTGGAGCGGGCGCACAGTTACAAGGACAAAACCGCGCGGGGCATGGATGCCAACCACGCCCTGTTTGCCTACCCGGTGCTGATGGCGGCCGACATCCTCAGCGTCAACGCGGACATTGTGCCGGTGGGCAAGGATCAAAAACAGCATTTGGAAATCGCCCGCGATCTCGCCGGAAAGTTCAACCGGCAAACCGGGGAGGAGGTTTTCAAACTGGCCGACCCCATGATTCTTGAAGAGGTGGCCGTGGTTCCGGGGGTGGACGGGCAGAAAATGTCGAAGTCCTACGGCAATACCATTGATATTTTCGGTCCGCCCAAACAAGTCCGCAAAACCATCATGCGCGTGGTCACGGACAGCACCCCCCTGGAGGCGCCGAAAGATCCGGATGCCTGCAATGTGTTCGCCCTCTATAAACTTTTTGCCGACGCGGAGGAGGCGGAAGCGTTGGCGGGACGGTATCGGGCCGGGGGCATGGGCTACGGGGAGGCGAAAAAGGCGCTGGCGGAGAAATTCGAAGCGCATTTCGCGCCGTATCGCGACCGCCGGGCCGAACTGGAAGCGGAGTCCGAAAAAGTCGAGGCGATTTTGCGGGATGGCGCGGAACGCGCCCGCGGCGCCATTCAACCCATTCTTTCCCAGGCCCGCCGGGCCGTGGGGCTTGCCTGAATCTCCGGGATGCTTTTATGAATCAAGATGAACAGGATTATCATGTCAAACTCGACGTTTTCGAGGGTCCCCTGGATTTGCTCCTCTATCTCATCAAGAAGGAGGAGGTGGAAATCACGGACATTCCCATCGAAAAAATTTGCTTGCAATACAATGAATATCTCAAATTGATGCGCATGCTGGATTTGAACATCGCCGGAGAATTTTTGGTGATGTCGGCCACGTTGATGTTGATCAAAAGCCGGATGTTGTTGCCGGTGGAGGAGCGCCCGGATCTGGAGGAAGACGAGGAGGATCCCCGCCTGGATCTGGTGCGTCAATTGGTGGAATACAAAAAATTCAAGGACGCCGCCGGCATTTTGGAGGAATTGGAGGAGGGCCAGCACAACGTCTTTTTTCCCGAAGAGGATCATGTGGCCTTGGGCAAGGATCCGGGGCTGTCGTTACGGGACGTGAGCATTTTCGATTTGCTCAGCAGTTTCAGCGAAATTCTCAAGCGCTCCGAAAAGGAAGAGCTGACCGAAATTTTCGCGGAACGCTACACGGTGGCGGACAAAGTGGATTTTCTGATGAACGAGGTGGTGCGCAAAGGAAAACGACAATCCATGCACGGCCTTTTCAAGGGCATGCGCTCGCGCAGTGAAATGGTTTGCACCTTTCTGGCGATTTTGGAGCTGATCCGTTTGAAGCAAATTCGAGCCGCACAGGAACCCGGTGAATTCACCGATATTGTCCTCTTGAAAGCCGAAGAAGAGGATGAGGAGGATGAAAACGAAGAGATGAGCATGGATGAAGTCATGGGAGAGAACGCCGCTGAAGCGCGCGCGATGAAGCAAAGGGAAGTGGAGGAGAACGCAAATGGCTGATCCAGAAGTGATTCCGGAAATCAAGGAGATCTTGGGGGCGATGCTGTTTGCGACCCGGGAACCGTTGAGCGTGCGGCAAATGGTCAATGTGTTCCGCCGGGCCGCGCAAAACTACGAAGGCGTGGCCACGACCTTTGCGGAGATCACCGCCAAGGAGATCGAGGAGGCCCTGGACGAATTGCGCGAAGACTTGCGGGAAAACCATCTTGGCCTGGAAATCGCGGAAATCGCGGAGGGGTATCGCTTGCGCAACCGGAAATCGGCGGGACCCTGGTTGCGGGAACTTCTGGAAAAGGGGAAACCGAACAAGCTGTCCAAACCCGCGTTGGAAACGCTTTCCATTATCGCCTATCGTCAACCCATCCAACGCTCCGGGATCGAATCCATACGCGGCGTGGCCGTGGATTCCATCGTGCGCACGCTGTTGGAGATGGGCTTGGTCAAGGTGGTGGGCCGCAGTGAATTGCCGGGCAAACCCTGGTTGTACGGCACCACCCAGGTTTTTCTCGAACATTTCGGACTCAAAAACTTGGATGATTTGCCGGGGATGGCGGAAATGCGCCGCAATCTGGAGCGTCAGCAGGAACTCGACCTCGAAGTCGCCAATGCGGGGAAAGCCCAAGCCGCGGAAGCGCCCGAAGCTGAAGCCGAAAACACGGAAACACCGGAAACTTCGGATGAATCCGACGATGCCGATGCGTCTTCTCCTTCCCCCGATGAATCGGATGAAGCCCAATAAATACGCTTTGCCCCGGATTCTCCTGATCTGGATGTGCTTCTCCATGGTCACTGCGCAAGAGGGCGCGGGGCGCTTGCGGCGATTCGAGCGCGGCTCCGACCGGCGCGGATCTTCCCGCGAAAGCCGGGAACCGTCCGGAGAAAGCAAATCGTCCCGTTCTTCCACGGCCGACTCCTTGACCGCGGAACTGATCGAGACCCTGATTTTTCGTCCCATTGTCTACGGGTTGGCGGCGGGCGGGGAATACGCGTATGATTTGTCGGAAAACCGAAGGCCCGGGGACCCCATGTTTCCCATGTTGCGTTTTGACGTGGGCGCGCAATATATTTCCTCGGACATTTCCGCCCTGGGCTATGGTTTCGAGGCGGGGCAGGGGGTGCTGGCGGCGGATTTTCGCCACACGTTTTATCGGGATCGCCTTTTCGAGGATACCCTGCATCAGTTTCAGCTTCATGCCCTCTACCGCATGGCGGCCCACCGGCGCACGCAGGTGGATATTGCCCTGGGGGCGATGACCCTGCATGGCGAAGACACGCAAACGGCCTTTTCCGTGGGCATGCCCATGCGGTATTGGCCCTCGAAATCGCTGGGGGTCGAACTCCGTCCGCTCTGGGCCTTCTTTTCGGACGGCACCCTCATGGATGTGTCGGCGGGGCTTCTGCTTCGCCATGAACACAGCTCCATCCATCTGGGGTATCGTTGGGTGGAGCGCGGAAATGAGTCGCTCAGCGGACCCAGAATCGGCATGTCTTTCCGGTTTTAAGGAAATTCCTGTAAGGATTACATTTTTCAGTTGATCCTTGGCCATGAACTTCACATGTATGGATATATGAACCTCACAGACAAACGAATTTTAGTGACTGGTGGCGCGGTTCGCATTGGACGCGAAATTTCCACCCGCTTATCCAAAGCGGGTGCGGACGTGGTCATTCATTATCGCACCCACAGTGACGAAGCCGAGGAGTTGGCGGAAATCCTGCGGACCTCCGGCGGACGCGCGGACACCGTATCCGGCGACATCTCCACGGAATCGGGCTGTGAGTCGATTTTGGAACAGGCCTTTGATCATGGCCCCTTGCACGGTCTGGTGAACAACGCCGCCGTGTTCAACCGCACGACGCTGGCGGACAGTGACCGTCAAACATTCATTCGGGAATTCGGGCCCAATTTATTCGGGCCCTTGGCCTTGATGCGGGGCATGGCGGCCCAGCATCTGGAGGGGGTCATCATTAACCTGCTGGACCGTCGGGTCGCGGCCCATGACGCGAGTTCGGTTCCGTATCACTTGTCGAAAATCGCGCTGGCGGAAGCCACCCGACTGGCCGCCATTGAGTTCGGCCCCCGCTTGCGGGTGAACGGCGTGGCCCCGGGGGCGATTTTACCTCCGCCCGGACGGGAAAATGAACCCGACTATTTACAGAAACACGGTGGCCGCGCGCCACTGGATCATCAATGCACGCCGGGGGATATCGCCGGCGCCGTGCTTTATTTTTTCAACGCGCCCGCCGTGACCGGACAAGTCATTTTTGTCGATGGCGGGCAACATTTATTGGGAAATGGCGTATGACCGACCGCATTTATATTCGTGACCTTGCCCTGCGTTGCATTATCGGCATTTACCCGGAAGAACGGGTGAATTTGCAGGATGTGCTTTTGAACGTGACCATGGAAGTTGATTCCCATGCAACGGCCGCCGCCTCGGATGACATTCAGGATGCGGTGGATTACAAAACCATCACCAAAAAACTGATCAAACACGTGGAAAACAGTGAGTACAATCTCATTGAAACCATGGCCGAGCGGTGCGCGGAAATTTGTCTGAAACCGAAGGGTGTGAATCAAGTCACGGTGACCGTGGACAAGCCGGGGGCGTTGCGTTTTGCCCGCAGCGTGGCCGTGGAAGTGACCCGGAAACGGCAAGATTAGCCTATGAATCAGAGCAGGATTTCCGGCATCTCATCATCCGGGTTCTCGGCGATGAGCAAATACGCATTGGAGTCATCCACCCACTCGATGGCCCTTCGGCCTTCCAATTGGACATGACGGGGTTTGGCGGGCTTGCACCGAAGCGACTTGGAGCAGGCCACGAACAAGTGCATGGGTTTTCCATCCACTTGAACAAAGACCAGGGAAACCTTTCCTCTCGGCCCTTCGATGACCGAGCAACCGTTAAGCCGGCCAAGGTTCAATGCGGCGGGGAGGTGGGGACTGGCGACTTCGGGATTGTGTTCCGCGAGCCACTGCACCAACTCCAAAGGATTGTGATTGCGATGGGCCAAATGAATTTCTTCCCGGGCTTTGTTGCTGACGAAACTCCGGAAATCCGGCAGGTGGGATTCCACTTCGCGTCCCAATTGGGGGGCATGTGAGGCGGGAGAGCCACTTTGACGTTCCAAAACCAGGGAAGACAACATGGAGAGTCCTGCCAAAAAAAGCGCCAATACCGCGGCCCAAGCGAACTGTTTGCGAAAACTGAGCGGGTCGGTCCTCGGCATGGGGATGATGCTGTGGTCGGATTCCCCGTTTTCCTTGAGTTTTTCCTCAAGCCGTTGCCGCACGTCGTCCGGCATGCGTTGGAAGCCGATCAGCTCCGGATGCCGCTCCGTGAAGGCCTTCGCGTCCTCGAAACGTTTCCGAATTTCGGGCGAATTGTGCAAAATTTCCTCCGCCTGAAGATACGCTTGTTCTTTTTTCAGGTGGGGGGGGGTTTCGCCGGCCAAGAGCCAGGACAATGTTTCGTAGCAGTCTTTCATAACCAATATGGCGTGGAACGGCTCAAATTCTTACAGGAAGCTTGTTGTTTTTTCATGTCCCTATGTGTCCCGCGGTCCTTTTCCCAATTTGGCTTCCAACGCCGTGAGCTTGGCTTCAAGTTCGGCGACTTTTTTCTGCAATTTGGGCAGGCGGTTGACTTGGGCCAGCGATTTGCTGTATTTTTCGAAAGGCGTGGCCGGTGTGCCCCAGACATAGGTTTTGGGGGCGACGTCCTTGGTGACTCCCCCCTGGGCGCCGACCACGGCGTGTTCCCCGATGGTGAGATGTCCGGCCACGCCCACCTGACCCGCCAAAATCGCGTGAGGTCCCACCACGGTGCTGCCGCTGATGCCCACTTGGGACACGAGGACGGCATGGTCGCCGACGACCACGTTGTGGGCGATTTGCACGAGGTTGTCGATTTTCACCCCGTTGCCAATGCGGGTTTCCCCGAACCGCGCGCGATCCACGCAGACATGGGCGCCCACTTCCACATCGTTGCCAATGCGCACGGTGCCCACTTGCGGCACTTTGGTGCGCACGCCTTTTTCATCCACGGAATATCCGAACCCGTCGCTGCCGATCACGGCATGGTTATGAACAATGACCCGGTCCCCCAAAATCACATGTTCCCGCAAGACCGCTCCCACGTGGAGGAGCACGTCATTGCCGATGGTGACCTCTTCCCCAATGAACACGCCCGGCAGGATGACCGCATTTTCGCCGATTTCGGCGCCTTTTTCAATGACCACATGGGCGCCGATGTGGGCGTTGGGCCCCAGCAACGCCTCCGCGTGAATGAGGGCAGTGGGATGAATGCCGGGCGCATGCTCCACCGGGGGAGGACGAAACTTCAGGGTGGCTTTTGCAAAGGCCGCATCCGGGTTTTTTACCCGGATCAACGTGGTGTGGGCCTCGCCCTGCCACGTTTCGGACACCAGGACCGCGCCGGCGGCGGTTTTGGCCAGCAGGCCACTGTATTTCGGGTTGTTGAGAAAGGAGAGATCGTTCGGACCCGCTTCCCGCAATCCGGCCACGGAAGTAATTTCCGCGGTTCCTTCTCCGTCGAGGCGGCCCTCCAATTCCAAGGCAAGCTGAGCGGCGGTCGGCATTCTATTCCTCCGTTTCAGGCGTTTCGGTGGGCGTTCCGGTGGCGGGGGCTTGACCCGCGGCACGGTTTTGCAGGATGGGTTGATTGAGGGCCTGAATCACTTCCCCGGTCACATCCGCGGCGGGCATGGCATGCAGCACGACCGGAAGTCCGTTGGTGGAGGTCGCGGAACTGTCCAGCACCAGCGTCCAATTGCGCGCTGTCGCCAATTCCGTGATTTTTCCCTGGATCTCTTCCACAATGCGGTTGCGCATTCTGCGGCCCTGTTCCTCGATTTGGCGTTGGCGGTTTGTATCCTCCTGGCGCAATTCCTGTTCGAGGGCGCGCAATTCATTCAACATTTCCGCCGCTTCCTCGGCCAGCGCCTGACGCTCGGCATTGTCCAGTTCCTGCGCGGCCGTCCGCTGCCGCATCTCATTGAACGCCTCTTGGCGGACTCGAAAGCGTTCCTGGAGTTCCTGCTGCCCCTGGCGGTAGTTTTGGATGGAGGCCTGCATTTGCCGGTCCGCCTCCTGGGTGCGGATATACTCCTGAAAGACCTGGTTCATGTCCACGACCACGGTTTGTGCCGAAGCCATGCCTCCGAGAGCGGCCAAGGTAACAAGAAAGAAACAAAGGAATGTTTTCATCATGCCTCCATTACTACTGTGTACCGGGGGATGGGTCAACCCGTATGTTTTGTCGATTTCTTCTTTTCAGTGCGCTTCCTTTGTTTATAGTGATTTTTTCCCCGAACCTTAGACCACAGACCGGACGATTGCCATGGAACACCTTTCCGCCCTCACTGATTGGAACGAAGACATCTTGAAACAGGTTTTGGCGCAAGCCGCGGCGTGCAAAGCCGATCCGGCCCGTTTTGCGAACGTGGCCGCGCGGCGTGTGCTGTTCATGATCTTTGAAAAACCCAGCCTGCGCACCCGGGTGAGCTTTGAAACCGGCATCGTCCGCCTGGGCGGGCACGCGATCAATTACGACGTCAACACCAGTCCGCTGGGCGCGGGCAAGGAAAGCCTGCCCGACACCATCAAAGTGGTCAGCCGTTATGCGGATTTGATTGTCGCCCGCTTGTTCAAACACGCGGATCTCGAAGAAATGATCGCCCACGCGGGCGTGCCCGTGATCAATGGCCTGACCGATTTCAGCCATCCCTGCCAAATCATGGCGGATTTATTGACCATTCAGGAACATCGGGGCACCCTCAAAGGGCAAACGCTTTGTTTTCTCGGGGACGGTTTCAACAATGTGACCCACTCGCTTTTGCAGGGCTGCGCCATGATGGGCATGAACATTCGGGTGGGCTGTCCGCGCGGAGAAGACTACGAGCCATTGCCGGATGTCCTCGCCTCCGCCCGCAAATTGGCCGAGGCGCACGGGTCGGAAGTCATTGTGACCCACGATGCCCGCGAAGCCGCGCGCGGGGCGGACGTGCTCTACACCGACAGTTGGATGAGCTATCACATCGATCCCTCCGAGTTGGAGCGACGGGTGGCGAAATTCATGCCCTATCAAATTACCGCCGAACGCATGGCGGACGCGGCTCCGGACGCCATTTTTATGAATTGCCTGCCCGCGGCCCGCGGATATGAACAAACCGCGGAAGTCATTGACGGCCCCCAATCGGTGGTTTTCGATCAGGCGGGCAATCGCTTGCACGCGCAAAATGCCATCATGATGCGCTTGCTGGAACAGGCCCGCGCCTAAGAGATTCCATGGAGGACTGCAAACGGATTTTGGTCATCAAGCTCAGCGCCCTGGGCGATTTGTTTCATGCGGTTCCCGTGGTCCATATGTTGAAAACCCATTTTCAATGTCCGGTGGACTGGGTGACGCAACCGGAATACGTGGCCTTGGTGAATTGCCACCGCGACGTCGACCGGGTCATTGCCTACCCCCGTCGGGGCGGTGTGGGGGCCTGGCGCGGCTTTCTGGGGGCCTTGCGCGCCCGGCATTATGATTTGGTCTTGGATTTACAAGGGTTGTTCAAAAGCGGACTCAGCATGGGCTTGGCGAAAGGGACGCGGAAAATTTCCCCGTCTTCACCGCGGGAGTTTTCCCAATTTTTCGCCCATGAAACTTCGGGGAGCCTGGCCCAAACGCCCCATGCCATGGATCGGTTGTTGGACAGCCTGCGCCACTTGGGTATTTCCCCCGCCGATGCGGTGTATCCCTTGGACTTTCCGCCCGCGGACCCGTTGCCGGGCAGGCGTCCCCGTTTGGCCATTGCCCCCAAATCGCGCTGGCCGGCCAAGGATTGGCCGATGGAGCATTTTATTGCCTGTGCGCAAGGCGTTCGCGCACAAGTGGACGCGGATGTGGTGGTCTTGGGGGGACCCGATGACCGACCCGCCGGGGAATCGCTCGTGAAAGGGATGGGTGGCCGCGCATGGAACCTGTGCGGCGAAACCCCCTTGATTCAACTGGGTTCCCAACTTCGGGACGTGGATTGTTTGCTGTGCAATGATTCGGGCCCCATGCATTTCGCGGCCGCCGTGGGCACCCCATTGGTGGCGCTGTTCGGCCCCACCGATCCTGCCCAAACCGGTCCGTGGGGAGAAGGGCATGCCATCCTGCGTCCGCCCCCCGGACCGGGGGGATATCCCGATCACCGCTCTTACAAGCAACCCGGCAATGCCTTCATCTCACAAATCCCGGTGGCGCGGGTCGTGGACGCGGTGGTGGAGAAGTTGACCTCGGAGGGCAAAATGTTGCGAGAGAAGAGGGGCGTTTAGAGGAGGAGAGGGAAGGAGAACTTCGAACGGGGTCGGGTTACCGGAATCCGGCTTCGCCGTCCTCGTGCAGTTTGCCGCCCTTGACGCTGATTGTTTCGGGCGCCTGGTCCACGGGGATGTTGGGGGCGCCGTCTTTCCAAATGGAGCAATCGGGGCGCACCCGTTTCACGGCGTTTTTGAGGACCAGCTTCACGTCTTTGTTGAAGTAAAAATCAACCTTGCCAAGTGCTTTTGCTTCCAGTAACGTCAATTTTCGCCGGTAAAATCTCCCGCGGGATCTTTCGTCCGGCACATGCCCGCAATCCCATTCACCCCATAAAACGCATTATGAAACTCGAACAAGTTGCCGTCCAACTCTATACCCTTCGCAATCACATGAAAACCCCGGCGGACATGGCCAAAACGCTCAAAAGAGTCCGCGAAATCGGCTACCGGGCGGTGCAAATGAGCGGGGTGGGGCCGATTGCCCCCGTGGAATTCTCCAAAATGTGCCAAGGAGAGGGACTTACGCTATGCGCGACCCACGAAAGTTCCGACGACATTCTCCGGAACCCGGAGGCGATCGTGTCCCGCATGAAAGCCCTGGGATGCACCCTCACCGCCTATCCCTATCCCCGCGGGATTGACTTCGGCTCCGAGGAAGGCGTGAATCAATTGATTGCCGACCTGACCCACGCGGGCACCGTTCTTCGTGACGCGGGCATCACCCTGTGTTATCACAATCACAATCTGGAATATCGGAAATTGAACGGCACGGTGATCATGCACCGCATTTACGATGAAATTCCCGCCGATGTTTTGGGTGCGGAACTGGACACCTACTGGGTGCAAATGGGCGGGGCGGATGTCGTGGATGAAATCGACCGCGTGGCCGGTCGCCAACCGATTCTGCATCTCAAGGATTGCGGTGTGGATGACGATAACAAGACCGTTTTTTGTGAAATCGGCAACGGGAACCTGCCCTGGAAACGCATCATTGCCGCCGCGGAAAAAGGCGGCACCGAATGGTTCGCCGTGGAGCAGGACACCTGTCCCGGGGATGAGTTCGACAGCGTGAAACAGAGCTTCGACTATATCGCCGCCAACCTCGTGGAAGGATAATTCACGGCATGCGGGGGCGTTTCATTTCCCTGGAAGGTCCTGAAGGCTGCGGCAAAAGCACGCAGGCCGGTCTGCTGGCCGCGTATTTGCGCGAACACGGCTTGACGGTGCGGATGACCCGCGAACCCGGCGGCACTCCCACCGGGGAAATGATCCGGGAGATTCTCCAGCACCACGCCTCCGGGGAAGACATTTCTCCGGAGGCGGAGGTTCTGCTGTTTGCCGCCAGCCGTGCCCAGCATGTGGCCCGGGTCATTCGTCCGGCCCTGGAACGGGGCGAGTGGGTGATTTGCGACCGCTTCGTGGACTCCTCGCTGGCCTATCAAGGGGCCGCGCGCGGAATGGGGATCGAAACGGTTTTGGCCGCGAATGAAGTGGCGTTGGGCGGATTATGGCCGGATGTGACCCTTTGGTTTGATCTGCCCGTGGATGTGGCGCTGACCCGGGTGCTTTCCCGCGGAGCCGACGCCGACCGTTTTGAATCCGAAACCCGCGCCTTCCATCAAAAGGTCGCGGAGGGGTATCGCGAACTGGCCAAGCGCTTCCCCGAACGCATTGTCCGCGTCGATGCCGGCGGAAACATCGATGGCGTCGAAAAAATTGTCCGCACCCGTCTGGACCCTTTGTTGGAAACCTTATGAAATTATTGGATCAAATCTCGACTTTGGTGGCCGAAAACCGTTTGGCCCATGGCTATGTGGTCCGCGGCGATCCCATGGGGGAGGGCAAGGCCTTTGCGGTGGAGGTGATGGTGCGCCTTTTCGAAGGGACGAGCCGGAACGATCCCGCGAAGCTCCGCCATCGGATCGAAACCAGGGCGCATCCCGATGTGCTATGGGTGGAACCGGCCAGCAAACTCCGGCAGATCGTGGTCAAAGACATGGAACTCGCCCTCAAGCGTGTGCATGAAAAGAGTTTTGAAGGGGGATGGAAGGCCTTGGTTTTTTTGGGCGCGGAGCGCATGAATCCCGCCGTGGGCAACAAGCTGTTGAAGAGCCTGGAGGAGCCGCCCCCGAAAACGTTGATTCTGTTGGTCAGCGCGGTGCCCGAGCAATTGTTGACGACCCTGCGCTCGCGTTGTCAATTGTTGATCGCGCCCTCCGAAAGCGGGCCCCCGCCGGCATGGGAGGGGGATTTGCTGGATCTGCTGCGCATGGGTCCGCCCCGCAATTTGCTGGAACGACTGCAGCGGGCCGCGCGTTTCCGCGATTTTCTCCAGTTCGCCACCGCAAGCTTGGAAGAGGAACCTGAGGATGAGGAAGAAGAAGAAAGCGAAGAAGGGGACGACGCCGTGGCCAATGCCCGGGAGGCCGCCGCGAAAAAGGTCCTCTACCGAAAAGTGATGGAGACGGTGGAGGCTTGGTATCGGGACGTGCTGGTGCTCAAAACCGCGGGCGAGAAAGCCCCGCTTCGCTTTCCATCCGCCATGGAAGACCTCCGTCGCCAAAGCGAGGCCCTGCAGATTTCCCATCTGATGAAGCTGCTGGAAAACTGTCGGGATGTCGCGGCCCGGTTTGACACCAACGTCCCGGTACACGTGGTGCTGGACAGTGCGGTGATTTAGCCCTGCAGGTCTTTCATCCGACGGAACGCGCTGTCTTCGCGATTGGCCAACTCATCGTATTTGCCCGACTCCACGATCCGTCCGTTTTCCATGACCACCACACGGTCCGCGTTGCGAATCGTGGAAAGCCGGTGGGCCACGATCAGGGTGGTTCTGTTTTTGATCAGCCGCTCAATCGCCTCCTGGACCAGCTTTTCGCTCATGACATCCAGGGCCGAGGTGGGCTCGTCGAGAATAATCACCCGCGGATCCCGAACCAGCGCACGGGCAATGGCCAAACGTTGCCGTTGTCCGCCCGAAAGCCTGGCCCCGCTTTCCCCGATTCGGGTGTTCAATCCGGC
>PXAS01000079.1 GCA_003565815.1 PVC group bacterium | reverse complement strand
GAGCCACTTCGGAGGAGGTTCTTCTTGCGGGCCGAGAATCCCCGCCTTCGCCGTTGAAGACGGTAAATCTTCCCTGAGGAGAGCTGCCCGCTCGGCGTTGACTGGACCGCCGATTCCCGCCTGCAGCATGTCGGCAAGCACCCCGCGGTGAGCCTTGCTTATTGTGCTCCGCTGCTCATGGTGCTCCAAAGTCGCACGCAGCAATGCATAGTCGACCAGGCCATCGACACCCGCCAAAAGGATATCGATATACCGGGCCTCCGCCTCAGCGGGTCGATTACGATAAAGCTTCACCAGTAATGCCCGCCGGTCGGCGAGATCGATCCGGCCGTCGGCATAGCCCTGAAGCAAGTCCTCGCTGGAATCGAGGTGCCCCCGGTTAGCGCGAAAAACGATGGCGTTTGAGATGGGCCCCGGTTCCCCATCGCCTTCCGGGGCGACTTCTGCCTCTGTTGCGTTGAAAGCCTCTTTCTCCAACTGGAAAAGCACGGAACCGAGGTCGGCCATTTTGCGGACATATTGACGATGGCTCTCCCGGGTTCGCTCGGATGGCATGTAGAGGCTGCGATTGCCGCCACCGGCACGGGTTAGCCAATAATTGCCCGCTTGCGAATCCATCGGAACTCCAATTCCGTTCCAATAGAGATAGGCCAGATCAACTTGCGCGCCAACATCGCCATAAACTGCAGCGCGGATCACCGTTTCCATATCATACTGCGGTGCTTGCTCAGGCTTTGGTATGATTCCAGGAACCGGGGTACGCGCAACGATTTCCTCGGAGAAACTTCGCATCTCGGTTTGCCGCTGGGGGGGCAGCATTTCAATCCATGTCGGCAGATCCTCCTCCTGAAAAAGATTACTTAATATGTAATAATGAGCCCCGGTCTCGCCGTATGCGAGTATCCGATCGACTGCCGGTTGCACAAAGCGGCTGTAGCTTTGAAAATTCATCTTCCAGCGAAATCTCAGTGGTATTCGAAACAGGACCGGTTGCGCTCGCTGATATAAATCCAAAACGGAGCTCGGCTTGGGAATGGCTTGCTCCAGGTCGATGAGAATTTCGAAAAGCCGCGCATCGCGCGTGACGGCCTCTGGGGGCGGCGCATGAAGGTCCGCAACCGTGGCAATAGCATTACCAGCGATAGTCCCATCCGCCCGAATTACGCGCTCTACGACGGCCGCTCCCGTGTCGAGGGCACCCGGTTCGACAGATAAGCTGGACCCGTCAGACGCGACCAGGAAGCTCTTGCCGGATGCCTGGAGCAATGCCCGCCAGTTCCGCGTTGATGAAGGCTGGATTTCCGACCACTCAGCATCCCCGCGATTGCTCCATATCCGCCCCTGTTCATCGCCAAGAATGAGGACATCAGCCCTCTCCCCTACAAAGCGCAGGTTGGGTAAGCTTTCGAGCTGGCCATGCGTCCAACCACGCGAATTCCAACGGCTGATCAACCCGTGGTCGCCCACGAAAAGCACAGATCCGTCAGCGCGGGCAACACCACCATGCAGGGCTCCATCCGCTTCAAACGGCAATGGCATCCGCTCTTGAGTCCTCGCGGCGAGATCCGCCGGAACACGCCAAACAGCGGGCCTTATCCCGTCCTCCTCCCGATACTTCCCAAAGAGAAAAAAGCCAGCACTTGCGGCAACAACACCTCGCACCTTGGCATCCTCAGGGAGCGTGCCAAGATAGCTGCCAGGATCATTCAATCGGATTACAGCAAAAGCATTATCTGCATTCGCCAGGAGAGCAAAGTCCGCGGTGAGGGTAATGTATCTGATATTGCGCAAGTCTCCGCGTGCCAGAATTTTTATTTTCTGCCCATCTTGGCCATATAGGACCAAACGATCCTCAAACACGACCCCATAGCGATCACCGCCATAGGCAATCGCCAACACCCCATCCAGCGCCTCAGTCGTCCCGCCCGCGGTCACCCGCATCGGCTCTGCAGGCGTCCTACCATCGGTGAGCGAGACCCGCCCATCCACCTGATTCAAAAACCCGAACTGGCCAGCCGCCTGAAAAAAAGTCAGCCCACCCTCGTGAAAGTCTTCCCCGCCCTCCGCTGCATGCCCTTTAGCGCTATCCGAAAAAGCACTCACAATGACAATCGACAGAGCAAGCATAGCAATAAGCGGCACTAAGGACAACTGCTTACGTAGAAGCCGCAAGTTTGTCAGACAACTCACAGCGCCCCCGGCGGAATTTTCTGAAGAACACCAACGCATACCCGCATGGTAGCGGACCATCCGTCAGAAAGAAAATTTTTTCGGTGCCCTTTTCAACTCTTCCCGCGCTCTCTATCACTGTTTGCACCCGTTTCCCCACTGTGCTCAAGCAAATACAAGCCTCTCTGCGTTTCCGGTTCTTTTGGGGCGCACCTGAATAAAACAAAATGTTTACATTTTTATTTGAAATTTCCTCTTTTGCGTATTCCTCATGAAAATACGCTTAAGCGAAGTAAAGGCATCAACTTGCTCCAAGTTTACGCATCGCCGCTAGCCAGCTGCTGCGCCCCCAACAACGAATTCACGGCCCTTTTGCTACAGCTTAAATGCCTGTTCCACAGTTATTTTCCAAACAGTATGTCCGATACTCCTCCAAAACAAATCCGCTCATTCGCCGTTGGTTCACCCGTCGGCGAGGTTCTGGTGCACGATGGCGATGATGCAGCTCTCCTCGCCGAAGTCAGTCCGCTCATCCACCAGCTGGGATCGATGGTGGGCAGTGCCTTGGGGATGGAAACACCGGAGTCTGTCCTTCTGATCGGCAAATCGCTTTCGACCCTTACCCTCGAGGCGGAGCAACATCACTACACCGCTCTCTTTGAGGGATTCCAAAGCCGTGAGATCAAAACGTTTCTCAACGGGCTTACGGAGCTCACCGATGCTATGAAAGGAGGAGAGGATGCCTGACGACTTGAGCCGCAATTTTAAAGTGCTAAACGATTTACCGATGGTCGATGGCGCGTTCTGCCTCGATGCGGAGGGACGGCCACTCTATAGTTCATTGCAAGCGCCCTTTGGCATGCAAGTATTTGATGAGCTTGGAAACGCGGTGCTCACATTTTTCGATGGTGTCGGCGAGAGCTACACCCCGACCGATGAATGTGTGCTCGACTTTGGCCCCTACAAACTCTACCTGCGCCGGGGAGCCCATGACCGAACTATCGGAGCGCTTTGCAGCCAAGCACCGAACATCACAAGTCTGCGCGTTGCTTGTAATCTGATCTTTCGCTCGCTCCCGGAGACGCTTTCGCCGCTTTCCGGCGAGGCACCCTCGCCCACCAAGGCCGCCAAACCAGCCGAAACACCCGAGCCAAAAGGTCTCTTCGGCGGCGGAAAGCCCAAGAAATCCTCCGGTGGGGGCATCTGGGACTGAGCCCCGCGGTCGTTTTCCTACCCCTACCCTCTTTTCACCTATCGGCTAATCCACTTTAACTGAATTTATTACAATGCCCACAGAAACAAGCACACTCGATTTCATCGTCTTTTCCTCGTTCGTTCTAACCCTGATCGGGATGGCTGCTGCCAGCCTCTTTTTCTTTGTTGAACGGACCGCAGTCCCAACACGCTACCGCTCCCTCATGACGGTGTCTGGCGTTATCCTCTTCATTGCGGCGGCCAACTATTGGTATATGACGAATTACTTCGCCGCCCTCGCTGCGGGATCGGGCGATGAAGATATGATTACCCTCTATCGCTATGTCGACTGGGTGCTAACGACGCCGCTGATGCTGCTGAAATTTCCCCTCCTGCTCGGTCTCGGACCACGGGGACGCGCATTTATGATTCGGCTAATCGTGCTCGACTTGGCGATGATTTTCTTGGGCTTTTTCGGTGAGTTGCAAAGTGGCCAAAACACAACTCTTCACCTCGGGCTATTCGGCGCTGGTTTTGTTTGCTGGCTCCTCATTTTTGCATCGCTCTTCAAGGCGATGAGTGCCCTGCCACCCTCCGTCCCCGACTCCGTGCGAAAAGGCGTCCGCTTTATGTTCTTTTTCGTCCTCATCGGATGGTCGATTTACCCCATCGGCTACATCATGCCATCACTCGGCTTTGGACTCGAAGTAAAGCACTTGATCTACAACATCGGAGACCTGGTGAACAAAGTCGGCCTCGCGCTTGTCGTCTATCTCGCCATTACCGCCGCAGACACG
>PXAS01000141.1 GCA_003565815.1 PVC group bacterium | reverse complement strand
GGTCATGATCCCGTTTTCGCCGATTTGGTTGGTGACGGTTTGCACCTGTTCCACGTCGCGAAGCACCTTGGCCTGCAGGCGCCCGGATTCGTTTTCGTCGTGGTAGGGGATGGACAATTGTTGCAGGCGAATCACCAAGGCCTGACGCAACCGACTCTCCAGTCTGCGGGTCAAACGGCTGAGCAAGCTGATGTAATAGGTGTGAAAAGGAACATTCCCCAGTAAAAGGATCAATTGAATCGACAGGCCCATGATGACGTAAGGGGTGGTTACCCCGGGTTCCCGGTTGAGCCAGTCGATCATCATGCCCGTGACCAAGGGCACCCCCCAGGCCGGAGATTGTTTCACCGCGAAGACCAACAGCATCCAAAGGGTTCTGCCCCAGGAACAATCGGCCCAACGCCAGAGGGTGCGGAGCGGACTGCTGCTTTGGTAAGACCATTCGAGGGGTTGAAATGAACGTTTCATACAATGTGTTCCCGAAAAAGATTGCAGTCCCATATATCGGATTCATGCCGAAAGTGCGACATCCAAAACGATCATTCGCGGCAAAGGCGCGTTTGTCTATTCCAAGACCGCGGCGACATCGGCGAGTTGAAAGAAGGGCTGATCCCATCCCATTTTCAAAAATCCCCCGAGAAAACGTTCCTGTGGAAACCGGCGGTAATCCGGACGGTAGGGCAAGACGCGATACCCGATTTCCCAGCCGTCCACGCGCAATTCGCCCTCCGTGGGGTTGGGATGACCGCGGGCGTGGGTGAACATGGCCCAACGGATGTCGGGCGCGACTTGTTCGAAGAAATCGCGAATGGCCTGGCTGCTCGCCCAAGAATCGCCGAAAACGCCGAAGTGGAGGGCATCCTCCGACCAGTTGAGGTCCTCGACGAGTTCCCGTATGCCGTCAAAGACAGGCGTCCAAAAGGCCGGCGCGTCCTCGCTGCCGAATTGGGGCGCGTCCATCACCGAGGTGTTTCCTTCGGCGTCCACCAGGGTGACCGTTTTCCAAGGGATCGGCATAAGGAATGGATTCCCCGACTCTTTCCAAGAGATTTGCGCCCCAAACACTGATGCCTTCCGGCGCCGTCAGGTTGGGCGCGATGGCATTGGCTTGTCCCCCGGCTTGTTCGGCGTGGAGGTGAACCGCCATGAGGCCGAGGGTCGACCAGCTTGCCCGCCCCCCCGCGTATCGGGCCCAGTCGGAACGATATGCCGCCGGATGCAACTGCAAGCCGAGGACATTGAGGCCCTCGCGGAGGTGGCGGGCGGGAATGCGGATTTCTCCGGAATCCCGTATGCGGCGATTGACGTTTTCCGTGAAATCCCGGCCTTGCCATTCGCGCGGGGGAGGGATGGTATCGTCGTCGTGACGATAGACGTCCTCGGGGTAGTCCTCCGCCAAAGTTTGCCGGTTCCGTTCCCCGTCCTCCAGATGCCGCCGGGCCACTTCCCGCCCGTTGAGGTACACGGTGACGCCCCCCCGGTAGCGCAGGCGCAATGTCAGGTCCCCGACGGCATCGGGATTGTCGACACGAAATTTCCCCCGGAGAGTAAGCAGATGGAGTTGTGCGGGCGCGTTGAATCCCCAACCTTCATCGTCACTGCCAACAAACCAAGGGCCGCTGCGCCGGATCCATTCGGCATCATCGAAATCCGTTTCCGCCCAATCGGGAGCCGGCGCCGGGGTTTCGGGTCCAGGACGGGAATCGGGGGCTTCCCGTGTGCCCAGAATGGCGCCACCTCAAGTGTAATGCGCGCGCCATGGGCTCTGTGCATTTAAAATTTCGTCACCCGTCAGGCAGACGGGAATCAAAAGGGAGACGGCGGCGAATACGAAGGGAAGTCTGAAGAATTTCAACATGCATTCTCCCTACCCTCTCGGGGCGGGAGATGCAAAGAAAAACCGGAATTCGGGGGGCGTTATGAAATCCCCCAAATCCGAAGACGCCCGAAGAAGCCCGGAGAAGCGGATTTTTACCGGGCCATCAGTTTGCTGACCCGTTGGGCGAAGCGGGCCGGATTTTCCAGCTCGCCGCCTTCGGTGAGCAGGGCCTGATCGCGTAACAACTCCGCGTATTCGGTGATTTCCGGGTCGTCGGCGTTGGCTTCGACCATGGTTTTGAGCTTGTCGAGGACGGGGTGCTTGGGGTTGAGTTCCAAGGTACGCTGCACTTGGGGCACGACTTGGCCCATGGCTTTCATCATGCGTTCCATGTTTGCGTCGATCCCGTGCTCATCGGCCACGAGAACGGCCGCGGATTCCGTGAGACGGCTGGAGAAACGCACCTCTTTGATTTTGTCCCCCAGGGATTTTTTCAGCGCGGCGAGGACGGGTTCGTATTTTTCCTCGGCGTCCTTGCGGACGGATTCCTTTTCCGCTTTTTCTTCTTCGCTGTCGAGATTCACGTCGCCGCGATGGATGCCCTTGAGGGGTTTTTCCTCGTAAGTGTCCAGGGCGGGAATCACCCATTCGTCAATGGTGTCGGTCAGGAAAAGGACTTCCAGGTTCCGGGCATCAAAGGCTTCGAGCAGAGGGGAGTTTTCCACCACGGCCCGACTTTCGCCGGTCAGATAATAGATTTCTTTCTGATCCGGTTGCATGCGGTCGAGATAATCTTTGAGGGAAATGGTCTTGCCGTCTTCGGTTTTGGAGGATTCAAAGCGCAGCAAGTGGCTGATTTTTTCCTTGTTGGCATAGTCGGTGTGCATGCCTTCCTTGATGACCCGTCCGAATTCCTTCCAAAAATTTTCGTAGGTTTCGGGTTCTTTTTCCTGCATGTCCTTGAGGGTGCCGAGGACTTTGGTGACCACATTCTTGCCGATGCGTTTGATGAGCGGATTGTTTTGCAGAATCTCGCGGGACACGTTCAGGCTGAGATCCGAACTGTCGATCACCCCGCGCACGAAGCGCAGATAGCCGGGCAACAGTTCCTTGCAGTCGTTCATAATGAAGACCCGCTTGACGTAAAGGTGCAAGCCCTTGACTTCATCGTTGTAGAACAGGTCGTGGGGCGCGGATTTGGGAAGAAAAAGGAGCCCTTTGAATTCGGTGGTCCCTTCCGCGGCCCAGTGAATGGTGGTGAGGGGATCCTCGTAATCGTGAAAGGTTCCTTTGTAGAAGGCGCTGTATTCTTCTTCGGTCACTTCGGATTTGGGCCGGGTCCAAATGGCTTTCATGGAGTTGAGGGTTTCCTCCTTGACCACTTCCTTCATGACCGGATCTTCGCCTTCCTTGGAGGCCTCCTCGTCTTTTTCCTGGCGGGTCACGTCCATGACCACGGGAAAGGCGATGTAGTCGGAATATTGTTTGACGATGCCGCGCAATTTCCACTCGGCGGTGTAGTCCTCGGTGTCCTCGCCGGTGTGAAGGTGAAGAATGATGGTGGTGCCGAAGGTGTCGCGTTCGGCCTCTTCGATTTCGTAGGTGCCGTCGCCCGTCGAGGTCCAGTGCCAGGCCTGTTCTTCGCCGGCGCGGCGGGTGATGAGTTCCACCTTTTCGGCCACCATGAAGGACGCGTAGAATCCGACCCCGAACTGTCCGATCAATTCCGGACGGTCCTTGGCGTCGGCTTCCTTGAGTTCCTTGAGGAATGCCTTGGTGCCGGAGTTGGCGATGGTGCCGATGTTGGTTTCCAGCTCGTCGGCGCTCATGCCAATGCCGTTGTCGATGATGGTCAGGGTTTTCTTTTCGGCGTCGGGGATCAGTTTGATTTTCCAGCCGCCTTCGGGCTCCTGGATTTCGGGCTTGGAGACCGATTCGAAGCGGGCCCGGTCAATGGCGTCGGACGCGTTGGAAATCAGTTCCCGCAGGAAAATGTCTTTGTTGGAATACAGCGAATGGATGACCAGGTCCAAGAGTTGACTGACTTCGGTTTTGAAGGTTTTGGTTTGGGTGCTCAATGGGATGCTCCTGATAATGGTTTCGTGATTGAAAATAGAGTGAAAATCGGGACGTGGTCCATACAAGGATGTGTGAAAAGGTCAAGACAAGAGGAGTATGGAGTGCGGAGCGCTACTGCTGATTTTTAGAGAAGATGGGAATCGGTGCTGTAAACCCGCTAATCCCAGCGGGGGCCCGCGAATGTGGAGGAAGACGCGAAGAATTTTTTACCCTGCGGATGCTTCGCCGTCCTGCGGATTGATTTTGGGGAAGGGAATCCTGCGAATGGCGATGCCGT
>PXAS01000118.1 GCA_003565815.1 PVC group bacterium | reverse complement strand
TTTGCCTGGACGGTACCTTGCGCCGCTCATCCTGGATGAGCTGCTCGCAAAGGCCGTCAAAATTCCCGTCCCCGGCTTCCGCCAGGGCGCGTACACAGCGTTTGATGAGATCGGCTTTCATGAAGCTTTTTTCGGCCTAAAGCCTCAACTCGGAGAGGGGTGGGAATTTGATGGGAAGTTGAGTCGGGTCAAAGGGGAGGTTGAGCATCAGTAAGTCCTCTGTGCTAAGTTGGAGGAGGTTTTCCTTGCGCGCGTATGCCAAAAGGAGTTTGAGATAGCGTCGAAGAATCATCAAGGGCGGAAAGTTGTTTTGGGAGGTCATCCATGCCATCAGATCTTTTCCACCCTTCGAGCTGTTACAGGATCGGCAGGCGTGGATTAAATTGTCTCCGGTGTCGATACCGCCCAGGATTTTTGGCATGACATGATCGAGCGCCAGGGTGCCCTCGCTCCCGCAGTAGCTGCACTGTGGGCCGGACTGGAGCTTGATTTTCTCATCGTCAAAGAGAGAGCGTACATCCATGGTTTTCGCCATCAGGCCTTTGTAAAGCTTGGAGCGGATCATGTAATTCACGCGAGTATACCCCGTCTGGCCCGCAGTCAAGGCACTGTGGGCCATCGCCAGATTGGCATAGGACCAAAATATCTTTTCCTGGAAGGTTGGCAATGGTTTTTCAGGCATCTGTTTCTCTTATGGACGGACGAATGTCGTGTTAATCCGTTGCAGCCACCGAAGACAGAGCCTGGCGAAGTTCCTGGAAATGCACACTGTCCCATGGAAGGGGAATGTTTTTGAGGACGCGTTTCAAGGTCATTCGCTGGCGGGGAAGCGTTTTGCTCTGGACGGCGATGCTCCAGATGGCGAACTGTTCTTTGTCGTGCAATTCACAGTGGTATTCCTTCTGCACGCATGCTGTGAACTGATCCAGACACTGAAACGAGTTCGCGTCCTGATCTCTTGCGGCGTCGAGACACAGTGTTTCGAGCATCCCTCGCTTGTTGGCTCCCGGAGCGATCCAAATTCCCACTTCCGTTCCCACCGATGTGGCAACCCATTCACCCGTTGTCTGTATTTCGACTCCGAAAAAATCCCGCACTCCGGCGGCGACGGCAGCAAAAGCGGAGTCCCAATCATCATCCGCGTCCCGGGTGACCAACAGGCGTCGAATGGCGCCACTGGTATAAAGACCTGTGTTTGCCAATGTTTTCAGCTTTTCCCGTAGATTGTCTTTTCCTTTGTAATCTTCGAACTCAAGGCCGGACAAGTTTAGATTTTGGGCCACGGCTTGAAAAACAAGCTGGTCTTCTTCGCCTTCACAGAGCACCAGGCATGTTTGAACAGGGATTTGACTCATCGCATTTCCTCCCCGAATTTGATGGCAGAGGCCATGGTGCTGTCATCGAAAACCGTGCCCACAATGGTGTCCGGGTCTTTTGCTTTCCGGTCCAGACGAAGATAGCGCAAGGTGGTTTTGCCGTCTTTGTTGGCCTCACAGGCGGCTTCCATGCATTCGCGGCTGTGGGTGGTGGCGAAAAGCTGCACGTTTTGATCTTCCAGCACCGCAATCAATCCCTTCCAGAAATCCTTGAGTCCTCCGTAATAAAGGCCGTTCTCAATCTCGTCCACCAGCAGGATGTCCGGCTGCAGGGCGAAGATCTCGCAATAGATGTGCAAGGCCCGCACAAAAGCTTGGCCCATTTGGGTAAAAGGAACCATAGGGCCGTTACCCAAATCCACATATACAAGATGCTCTTGCGCCCCTTGTGGTTTTGCATAGCGTAATCTTCTTAGGCGTGGCTCTAGGGAATTTCGTAGTAAATCCTGGAGTCTGTCTTCATTCTGTGGATTCAAAGGCGCAATCTCATTAAATATTTTGGAGGTTAAAGATGCATCGGGTTGTTGTGTCGAAAGGATCGACACGTGTACAGGTAATGTAATTTTTTCAATTGATCCTTTATTTGGACCTATCATGCGAACTGCACGTGTCTTTTTCGATGGTTCCTGAATTTTTGAAAAAAGAAAATGGCTTTCCTGACCATCATTTTTTCCAGTGATTTCAAAATCATCAGAGGTAATTTTCAATTTAGAAATTTCTTCGTTTCCTACCAACAGTGGCCAAAAACGATTCCACTGGTCCGAATTTTGGTCATTGTTTTGGCGAAAAGTCCCCGGGAGCTTCTTTAATTGACTCGGTGAACCATAAAGAAGTGATAAAGCCTCAAGAACTGAAGTCTTTCCTGTATTATTTCCACCAACTACAAGATTTACTCGGCCAAGATTGTCAAAATCCACTTCACTGATACCACGAAAGTTATTAAGTTTTAATGTTGTAATCATTTGTTTTCTCCTTCAGTTATACCTGAGTGTAAAATCCAATCAAAACGATAAGCGTGCCTATACCGAATGCAATCATAGATAAATAAAACAATAGTTTGTGAATTCTGCTATATTTTATACCCTTTGATTTAGTTTCCTCTTTGTCATATAGCTTGGATGTCTCATAACGCAAATGAGGTATCGGCACCAGAAAAATCAAACCAAAACAATAAAGCGTTGCACCAATCACCAAGTCTCTTATTAAGTCGGTATATTCCCGATCTGTGACAAGCAATTGACCCATTAGACTTAAAAGTGCGATAATCCCGCCCCCTTCAAGAATGAATAAACCTTTAACACCTTGGGTGTGTAAATCCGCTCGGCGGTTTGCTCTTTCTAAGTAGTCATCTTTTTCACGTTGAGTCATAGGTGTGTACTTGGCTTAGATGTTTAGCCCCGGCAATCCATCCACCACCTTCATCGTCTCCAGGCTGACGGTGATGATTTGTTGGAGGAGGTCGAGGGGGTAGCGGGGGTTTTGTTTGGTTTCGTGGGCGAAGTGGTTGGCGTCGTTGGTGATTTGACTGGATTTGTCGGTGGTGACGGATTGGCGTTCCATGACCCATTCGATGGCGGGTTTGCCGTTGACGATGTAGTGGTAGGCTTCGAGGGGGATGTTGCGGAGGGTGATGTGGGGATTGTAGTGGATGACGGTTTTGTCGGCAAGGGTTTTTCCGGTGGCGGGGTCTTTGGTTTTGCCAAATTTCATTTTGGTGACGCGGAAGTGCTCGGGGGTGAGCTTTTTGGGGGGGAGTTTGCCGGTGTCGAGGGTGACGGGGTATTTGTCGGCGCTTTCGTAGTGGAGATGGAGGTCGGCGAGGCGGCGGCCGGCCTGGCTGAAGGCGCGGAAGGTCTGGATGCCTTTGACGGCGGGGATGCGGGGCAGCTCTTTGCTGAGGTTGTCGGCGTAGCGGCTGCGGTAGTCGGGCGAGTGGAGGAGTCCGTAGATGTAGTAGAAGAGATCTTCTTTGGTGAGGGTCTCGCCGGGGTAGGCTTTCTGGAAGTGGGCCAGGCCCGTGTCGCTGATCCCGTCCCGGCGGATGTAGCCGTCTTTGGAATTGGTTTTCCGGGTTCCCGCGAAGAGATCGTCTTCCGGGGTCCCTTCCTCCGCTTTTTCGTAGAGGTAGAGGGGAAAGCATTGGCCTTTGGAAATCATTTCGAGGTCAGGCAAGGTGTTAGAAATTAAAGTTGAGAATTCCTTTGTTGCTCCTCTACCGGTTAGACAAATAACAAGATTCTGGATTTCCGGTTCTGGAAATATTTTATACATTTGATAAATGCAGTTGTTAAAATGTCGGTTAAAATAGACCCATGTTTTGAAGAAAGGCCTATAGTGGCCTAATGTTATGCCTTCAGGGCGAAAATCCCTTTTAGTTTTTCGGGCAAGGTCTTGTTTTGTTTCACGTGTCCAACTGAACTTAGTTGGATCAGTATTTATGATATTCTCCGCTAATACGGTGGGATCCGTATTTTTAGCTTCTATGTAACGATCTACCTCTGAATTGTAAAAATATATCATTCTGCGAATATTGTGTTCCAAATGAGCCCTTGATGAATTGTAACACCAGAAATCACGATTGGTTTTAATTCCACTTGAATACGCTTCATAAATTTTATCTGCATCATTGGTATCTTTCTGGCCCAATAAGAAAAACTCTTCAAAGCTGTCGTCGCGCTGGTTAATCCAATCGTGATGGGCATCGGGGGTGATGGGGGTCCAGGCTTTGGCTTGGGTGATACCGTTAAGGCTTTTGAAATTGCTGATGCTGTCCAGTTTTTCGCTGAGGGTCAGATAATCGCCG
>PXAS01000056.1 GCA_003565815.1 PVC group bacterium | reverse complement strand
CGCTGGCGACAAAGCCAGGCCGCGGTCAATCCCGCGATGCCGCTACCAATAATTGCAACTTTTTTCACGCTTTCGCCTGATCCGATGATGGCACCATTATCACGCACTGGTGAGGACGAAGCGGCAATAGTCAGCCGCAAGGATGCTGGCTGGTCCGGCCATCGGCGGTCGCAAAGAGTAAAAGCGCAAAGTTCAGGGATCTACGGACCTGGTCACACGGAAGCCGACAGTGGCGTAGCGACCACTGCGGGTGTCCCAGTTGCGGCTGGCAGAGCGCTGCCTGCTGCCGCCGATGATCCAGGGGCCACCGCGAAGCACAGCACGGCTGCAGTCACCCTTCTCCCAGACGCTGCCATTGGTGGGCGCGCCTTCGTAGTTCGTATTCCAGCAGTCCTGCACCCACTCCCAGACATTGCCATGCGTGTCATAAAGACCAAAGGCATTGGGTGAAAAACTGCCAACCGGCGTTGTCTCATTGCGAGAAATGCCGACCGGGCAACCCTGGGCCGGGGTGGTGCCCCTGAAATTGGCCTGGTCGGTGGTGATGCAGTTGCCGGTATTGAAGCGCATCGTGGTACCCGACCGGCAGGCATATTCCCATTCGGACTCGCTGGGCAAGCGGTACTCCTGCCCGGTCTGGCTGCTCAACCAGCGCAGATAGCCTTGTGCATCTTCCCAGCTCACCTTGATCACCGGGCGCGCACCACGGCCCCAGCCCTCGTCCTCGGGGCGGTAGCCGTCGGTCTTATCTGCATAAACGTCCCACTCGGCAAAGGTCAGCGCATAGCGGCCGATGGCGAAGGGCTTCGGAATGGTGATCTGGTGCTGTGGGCCTTCATCTTCAATTCTTTCAGGCTCATCAGCCGGGCTGCCCATCAGGTAGATGCCGCTCGGGATCAGCACCATTTCAGGACCCGGGCTGCCGTCGGCCAGTGTGTCCCGAAATATCACCGAGAGCCCCAGCGCTTCGGCCTGTTTGCGCTGACGCTCTTGCACCCGGTCGGCATCCCAGCCGTGAATATCCACTGGCTCAAAGACACGGCGCTGCTCGCGCCGGCGCGCTTCCTCGGCCTGCTGGCGGGCCTCTTTATCAGCTTCTTCCCGGGTCTTGCGGTCGGCCTCTTCACGTGCCCGACGTTCGCGTTCCTCTTGTTTCCGTCGCTCGGCTTCAGCCCGCTCCTGGGCCTTCTTCTCAGCTTCTTCCTTCGCCTTCCGTTCAGCCTCAGCTCGCTCCCGTGCTTTGCGCTCGTCTGCGCACTTCTCCAATGCAGTCCGGGCTTCTTCGGCGTGACGACCGTCGCCCCACTTCTGGAGAAACGCTTCCCAGGCCGCTTCGCTGTTTCTCTTTCCGGCCTGTTCGAAGGCCTGTTCTTCTTCCGGGTTCGTTTCGATGGTTTTTCGCAGTTCGGCCACTGTCTGCGGTCGCTGCTTGCGAGTCTTGGCCAGGCAGGCCATGGCCAGTTGCTCCAGATGCGCTGGGGTGTCGGCCAGCTCGGGCGGCGGCATGGTCAGGTGCTTGTCTTTCAGTTCCGCGGTGCTGCCACTGAAAGGCGCGTCACCATCCAGTAGTTCGAACAGGATGCAGCCGAGTGCATAGATGTCCGACCAGGGGCCGATGTCCTTTTCGCGGGCGCTGCGCACTTGTTCGGGCGCCATGTAGGCCGGGGTGCCTGCGCCTTCTCGGCGGGTCAGGCTGCCGGCAGCGCGGGCCAGGCCGAAGTCGCCGACCTTGGCGACGAGTTCTTCCTTGCCCTTTTTGACCAGGATGATGTTCTCGGGCTTCAAGTCCAGGTGGGCCAGGTTCTGCTTGTGCAGGGCTTCCACGCCGCGGCAGATCTGGCCGAACAGGCTCATGGCTTCTTCCCGGTGTTCGGCGATGGCGTGCTTGTTTTTCTTCAGCCAGTCGCGCAGGGTGGACTGGCCCAACTCCTGTGCCAGGGCGACGTAGGTGGTGCCGTCGATTTCTTCGACCTGGGGGCTTTCCAGGTTCAGCAAGTGGGTACCGTCGGACACCTGGCGGCGGGCTTTGTATTCCTCGGCCCAGGCCCGACGAATGCTATCCGCCTGGCCGCCGACCATGCCGACGACTTTCAGGGCCACGTCAATGTCAGCATCCACGTCACGGGCCCGGTAGACCACCGCCGAGGCACCGTGGCCGATCTCGGCTTCGATGCGGTATTTCTGGCGAAATACCGTGCCTACGGGCAGTTTCGGGTAACCCACCAGCTGATCCCCCTGGGCTGCGGCGAGTATTGCAGCCTGCTGGTCATGCCCGATCGCGCCGGTAAGGTTAGGCAGGTCCGGACCGGCACCACCGGGCGTTGGCGAGGCCGGCGTGTCGCCGTCACTGCCGAAGGCCACACCGGAGGAAGGGGGTTGTCCGCCGGAGCCGGGTTGGAGGGTGCCGCCGGTGGTACCGGCGTTCAAAACCACGGTATGGCCGCCGGGCAGCACGCAAAAGCGTGTGCCACAGTTCCGGCAGCGGATTTTTTCAACACCGGCAGCAACCAGTTTATCGGGCAGCGGGACCGCCGTTTCACATTCCGGGCAGAAAATACTCATAAAAGATCACATTACATGATGGTCAAAATCAATGAAAAAGAGATGATGGCCAGCGCCGCATTGGCGTTGACAGCAATCGACTTTCCAGCGAAGATCATTCAGGCAATCAGCATACTTGGGTACACCAGCTGCGATCAGATCGTCAGGCAAAGGTACGGCAGCAATACATTCGGGGCAGTGAACGGGCATGGTTGGGCTCTTATACGATTCCTGTAGCCATCAGGTATACACCACCGGCAGTAATACTGAAAATTACAAGGCTACCGACAAAGTACGCAAGCTCATTGAATTCGCGCCTGACAAGCCAATTGACCATAAGACTCAAAGGAATGAGCAGCATGAACAGCCAAAGCACTGCTGCATACCTAATCCGAAATGTCCAGGGAACCAATTCACCAGCCACCAAGGCAAGAACCAATGCAATCAGGGGTATAGCCAGCGAATAGATGGAAAGCGATAGCAGAGCCTGTGAACTATTATCAAAAACACTTTCAGTGTCGATTATCACCCCGAATAAACAAACCCCCAATGCAACAATCCCAAGCGAAAGAAAAACGACCTGCGGGAAAAATGCCGAATTCCCAGCGATTGTAAGAAAACCTATTACCAGAGACTCGGAAAACCTGTTCGGCGGCGATCTTGCCTGCTCCGCTCGGGTAAGGTAACGGAATGCGACCCATCCAATCTCTCGACCCGACTCAGGCCGGACTCGAGCCCATTGCCCTTCGTTGCCTCTATTGAGAAGGACCACAGGCTGATCCTTTACCAAAACCTCCAGAACTTCAAACTCTCCACCTGGTCCGCTGCGGAAGTTTAATCCGTCAACATTTACAATATATCTATCGCTTCGAGCAGTAGCAGGGGCAGAAAGCTGCACTGGCGCATCCTGATCACCCGTGAAGAAGGTCCGAATTGAAGATGTCATCCAGAAAACGATGCCGAAGAGCACTAGACAAATAAGTAAAACAGATGGCCAGAATAACGGTGAACTCTCCCAGTCATCCAGGCTCCAACTGTCACCGCGAATTGGTTGGTAATGGATATGTGCGGGCTCGACAGGATCAGGTAATGAAGACGAGAGGAACGGGTCCGACGCAACTTGCGAAACCTGTTGAGATGCAAGGAAGGGGTTACTCTCAGGAAATGATGAACTTATCAGACCATTATCACTTGGAGATGAAATTGATTCCTCGCTGGAGCTAGGCCAATGAAGAGAAACACCGTTGGATTCGGGGGCCCTTTGTTGAGGTGATTGCAGAAACTGCGGTTGATTTTGGTAAGCAGACAAGCTTGACGGGAAGGGATTAACTCCGAATGTGTTATCAATTTTTACCACATAACCTTTTCCGCTAAATGCTGGCAAATTGTTGAACTGCCCGCCTGCATGGGTCCCTTGCCAGGGGTCCCAGCCACTCTGCCTGTTAATCTCGCACCATGGGCAGCTTGAAAGATGGGCGCCATGTAAATGATTTAGTTTTTGATAACATCGCACTAGAGCCTTACTTTCCGACTCAAGTGCTGACAACCAATCTTCTGCAACAGGCCGAGCCAAGGGGTCACGATGACCTGCACCAAATGTCTGTCGAAAAAGGTTGAGGAGGCTTCCAGAAGATAGTCCCGAGGGATAGAAGACGCGCTTT
>PXAS01000125.1 GCA_003565815.1 PVC group bacterium | reverse complement strand
AGCGATTCGAAACACCGTTGCGTCACATTGCGGAAGCGGGTAAAACCATAGAACCGGATCAGATTCTCTGGACAAAACTCCTTGAAAAGCTCCCGGATCGCAGCCCGCCAGAGGCGGTTCTCCCGCACCGAGACCGGTTTACGACCGAAGCTCCAGTTCAAGCAGGTCAATTGCGCCTAAAACGTTCCAAACAGTGGTTAAGGCCCTCCCCGAGCACCGTGCGAATAAATTAAAAACCATTGCAACCATTACAACAGGTGATTGATTCTCCTACAGGCTCCGCAAAAGTCCTCCGGGGAACGTTACTTTCCCCATAATTGCGCCCACCGGCTCGGTTCAACCGGGTTTGAAACGATTTTGCGGTTTTCAAGGTTCAACCGCTTCCCGGCTTGCCAAACGCCCACCCGATGCTGTACCTTGTCCGTATGCAAAACCTCTTAAAATCCTGAATATTGACTGATGAAATGAAAGAAGAACTTACAGAGTACGAAACGAAGCTGTTGTTCCAGATGGAGAACGGAGGACGATGGGATGGGCTGTTCCAAAGTCTGACCTCAGGAATCCCCTGTGTAATCATCATCGCTCTGGGTGTTCACTTCCAATCATGGATGGCCATCATTGCGGGTGTGATTACTTACACGGGAATACGCCTTTGGACTGTCTTGCAACAGGATGCCATGTCCCCACACATAAAATCAGCCATCAAGAAACTCCGTATGGAGAGTCAACAATACAGTCGCACCGAACCGCGAGTCCACGGTCCGGCGGACTGAAATGTTAACCGGAAAAGGATAGATCCGAATGAAACTCATTTGCCCCAGTTGCCAATCGCACATAGACGCGAGTGATGTCAACGTGGCAACAGACCTGGCCAAATGCGCGTCCTGTAATGAAGTGTTCAAAGCCAGCGAAGTCGCCGCCGACGTTGACTTGAAGGAAGGACTAACACCTCCCGCCGGAAGTGGCATTGCCTTCAGTTCAAACCAAACCGATTCCGGGAGCTTCCACATTCCCAAGTTTGGACTCACAGGAAGCGACGCGTTCGCGCTGCTCTTCGCGGCTTTCTGGATTTTCTTCATTTCTTTATGGACTTGGGCCGCGTCTCAAGGGAGCATCATCTTTGCCGCCTTTTCCATTCCCTTTTGGGTTGTGGGCCTCGGTATGTGGCGAGGTATTCTGATCGGGATCACAGAGTCGCAAGAGTTGCGTTTCGGTGCCGATACGTTGAGCGTGCTGAAGAGAAGCGTTGTCTCCACAAAGCGAATAGAGATTCCGTACAAGGAGATCGAGTCGATCGATGTTCAGTTCTTCATGCCTCGTGATCCGTTCACCATGACTCGTTATATGAGGCACTTCACGCAAATGTCAGGAATGTGGGGGGGAATTCCTCTTACAACCATTGTTCACGGAACGAAAAAGACGCATATCGCTGAGAATGTGTCAGACGCAGAAACCAAGTGGTTAGTTAAGATGCTTAAAGCAGTGCTGTTCAAGCGAACGGGAAAACGAGTATGAGGCCAATGATTGGATGAGCGACGCGTTTGTGATCGCTCTGCTTTTTGGTCTGCCGACGGTTTTGGCGTTATGATTCTCTGAGATCATGCGCAAGTGCATAAAAGACTCCCGGACGAAATAAATTACCAAAATAAATTACCTGTTGAAAATAAATTACCTGTTGCAATGTTTCCCCCTTTTTGAAGATTCCGGCGCGGGACGCGCCCCCTCCATCACTAAAAATACCCGTTGCATTTTTTCTTAAAAATGACAAGCATACGTGTCGATCCGTGTGCATCCGTGGTGAAAATGCCAAAGCCAATCTGCAACCCAATCGAACCCTTTTCCAACCAGCCCGCCGGGTGGAGACCTTGTCAGCATGAATTCTATATCGAATTATTTTAGACCGGTCGCCTTGATTCTGATGGCGCAAATCGCCGTGGAGATCTATCGAATGCGTCAAAGGCGCAAGCCCATGGGCCCGTTTGTCGTCTGCGCGATGATCCTCGTCTGCATGGATTTAATAGCCACCCTCTTCATCATCACAGCCACAATCAGCGATGATCACGGCGCAAATTTTAAAAATGGTCTCATGCTGATTCTTGCGGGTGCATTGGCCTGCATCGGGTTCTTTTCAAATTTCCAAAGACTTGTTTGTTTCCATGGGAAAGAACGGAAAAAATACAGTCGGTTGACTGCATTTATTCAAGCTGTACCGTCATTGGGACTGCTGATCATTTTTTTATTACATTCGAAAACCATATTTGAAGTCGGTCTTCTGCTCTACAATGCAGGTCGATAACTTCCAAACATCATGAAATTGATTCCATCTATTTTATGCCTGGGCGCGTTGATATGTGCAGGGTGTCAACATACCGGAAGAGAGTCCGGGCGACACTTCAGCATCCACATCGAGTCATGGGATGATATCACCTTTGTCTCGCCCGCCATCACTCAAGACCGTGCCTCAAGGATTCTCTCCAGGAAAGAGGCGGAATCTGTTTTTGCCGCATATCGTTCACAAATGACTTCATCCGCGGAAGTGTCGGTGGGGAAACCCCTCCATATGAATGACGACACACTGGATGCGGAACTGGATAAAATTCAGGACTGGCTCATCGAGATGGGTATGACGAAGATCATTTTTCGATTGGCCGTGAGTGATCTGGCATCGGAAACCCCGACCGTTCGGGAATATCGAAATGGAAAAGTTATTCCGTAAAACCCGTTTCCCGGTTCCATTTTGACTTTTCACCTTGATCTTGCACGCCTTCCTTGCAAATATCCCACGGATTCAGTATTAAATTACCTATAGCAATGTTTTGCCCGATGCGGTATCTTGTGCGTATGTTTAATCTCTTAAAACCTTGAATGTTAACCAAGTAAAAAAAAATGAAACCCAACTCTGCGGCATCCATACTTCAGGTGGCCGACCTGAAAGAATCCATTCAATTTTATACCGAGACGCTTGGCTTTGAGAAAGAGTTTGTTTTTGGCGATCCCCCTTACTATGCCGGGGTGAGGATGGGAGATGTTATGATCCACCTGAATTCTGGAAACGAAAATGGATTGCGACGTGGAATGGGTTCAGTGTATGTGTTTTGTGACGAAGTGGATTCTTACTACAAAACTCTGGAAGACAGGGGTGTGGAAATTACATCCAAGCTGGACACATGGCCATACGACATGAGAGACTTTCAAATGAAAGACAGGGACGGAAATTTGATATGTTTTGGATGCCCGCTCGAAAGCAAAGAAAGCTAAAATTCAACAATCCCCGTGCTCTTCATCGTTGGACTTGGAGCAGGCCCGGCGCAGGCTGATTGGATGAGCGACGCGTTTGTGTTCGCTCTGCTTTTTGGTTTGCCGACGGTTTTGGCGTTATGTTTCTCTGAGATCCTACGCAGGTGCAAAAAAGGACTCCCGGACGAATCCCCTGGGGCGCATCTCAGAATTGGTGAAACTGTCGAATCGTCGTCGTCGAAGCTGTCCCCAGCTTCGATATCCAGATCTATGATAGGTTCTGCAACTGGGACAGTTGCAGCTACGGCTTAAAAACACCAATTATGAGATGCGCCCAATCCCCCACGGATTCATAAACAAGAATTGACGGGTCGGGTATAGAATGACTAAATGAGGGGCTTGCGTCCCGTCCCTCCTCACCTTTTCCGGGCATCATGACGAAATTTTTTCATACGACAGCTTTGTTCGGCGCCTTGTTGCTCTGCCCGCATACGGGGCATGCGATCCTTGCGGGTTCGGAATTCGGTCTCCCCCCGGACTCGCCCTCAAACCGGATCGATCCATTAACCGCGGACTCGTCTTTTCAGGCGGTCGGCGCCCTGCATATTGACACCGGAAGCTCGACGTTTCTTGGATCGGCGGTGGTTTTGTCCCGGCACTGGGTGCTGAGCGCCGGTCACAACGTGGACATCAACCATGACGGGCAACCGGACCCGGGTCTGCATTTCACGCTGCATCTGCCGGGGCACGGCAGCATGAGCACGAGCACCGCATACACCCACCCCGAGTTCAAGGGGTTCGGCAATCCTTCTTTCCACAACGACCTTTCGTTACTCTATTTTGACGATCCGCTCCCGGAACTTGCCTTTCCGGACCTGGGTCTGTCCATGACCAAAGGTCAGGAAATTACCCTGGCGGGTTTCGGACGCTCGGGATTCGGCAGTTCCGGCTACACAACCCAAGCGGGCATT
>PXAS01000071.1 GCA_003565815.1 PVC group bacterium | reverse complement strand
ACAGGTATTTCTCATTCCAGATCGCGGCCCCAAGCGTGCATTCAATGGTGCTCACGCTGGAACGCCGCGGCTTCATCCAACGCATCCCCGGACAGGCCCGCAGCATCACGCTGCTTGTACCGCCGGAGGCCCTACCACCCCTGAAAAGAATTCGACGTGGCTGAGGCGTCCCGCCTCAGAAATCAGAAGAGCAGCGGCGGGATGCCGCAGCCACTTTATTTTCGTAATTGCCCCCCGTTAAAGACAAACGTATGTAAATTCCCTTGAATACTGCTGATATAAGCAGTATATGGGTACACAAGTATGAAAACCATGGGTACACTCACCGAAAGACAGCAAGAAGTCTTGCATTTCATCCATAAAACAATTGAGGATACGGGCATGCCTCCCACGCACGATGAGATACGAGACGGCTTAGGATTGAAAAGCGCTTTTGGCGTTCGTCAGCACCTGCGGTTAATTCAAGCGAAAGGACACCTGAAGGTGCTCCCCAATACCTCACGGGGCCTGCGCATAGCTCACAACGTAGGAACTGTCCGGGTGAGCGGTATGAAACACATCCCTTTGATTGGGTCCATCGCCGCAGGCACACCGATTTTGGCAGAAGAGAATATTGAGAGATCGATTACCATCGATGAGGATTTATACCCCACCGGGATACTTTTTGCGCTGCGGGTTCGCGGCAACAGCATGGTTGACATCGGCATCCGTTCGGGGGACTGGGCGGTGATCAGGCAACAGCCCGAGGTGGAGTGTGGTCAAGTGGCTGCCGTCCGTATTGATGACGAAGCCACGCTCAAGCGCGTCTATCGGGAGCCCGGGCAGTTACGTTTGAAGGCTGAGAATATACAGGTCGAAGACATCTGCATCCGCAGTGAAAGCGGGAGCGCCGTGCGAGTGGAGGGGCTCTATGTAGGTCTGATCCGAAAGGCGGTGTCCGTATGAGCGTTGCTGCCCTCTCTACACTTGGATATGACACATCACCTAATTTCCTTGGTGTCGATCAATTCTCCGGGCGGGCATTCCACGGCCATGAGCATATGTACCGTAAAGCTCAGCAGGCATGCGGCCTTCAAGGCGTCTATCTTTTAGCCGATCCAAAGAATGCACACGAGACACCCGTAGTGTTCTATTGTAAAGCGAACGACGATTGTGAAGCCGCCACCATTCGAAAAAAGCTTTGGAACCAAGGCTTGGTGCCGTTTCTGCTCATCGAGACACCTTCCAAGCTTCGACTCTACTCGGGATTTCGAAAGCCTCCAAGTTCCCGGGAGTCACTTCAGGATGATGCACTCGAGGTATGTGAAGATCTCAATGAAGTCATGACACGCTTGACAAGCTTTCGAGCCGATGCCATCGATAGTGGGGAAATCTGGTCCAAGTGGGGCGATTCCGTTCATTCCAACGAACGGGTGGACTGGACCTTGTTGGAAGAATTGGAAAAACTCGGCAAGGAGCTAAGGCGTTGTGGACTGACCACCCAGCATGCACATTCGCTGATCGGCAAGTTTGTCTATCTGAAATATTTACGTGATCGCGATATCCTTTCGCCTCGCAAGCTTTCCAAATGGGGAATCACTGCCGACGATGTGTTCGGTCCACATGCCACACTAAATGCATTCTGGCATGTGATTGATCAACTCGATGACTGGCTGAACGGCTCCGTTTTTCCCCTCTCGCGTAATAGTATAAAGTCAGAACACCTTCAACTCGTGGCAAGTGTATTTAGTGGGGGTACGGCCTCGGTTCAATTGCCTCTTGATTTGGGTTTGTTTGATTTCTCATTTGTCCCTATTGAGACGCTTTCGGTGATTTATCAGCAGTTCCTTCATGCAACAGATGATAAGGGCGATAGCAAAGGGAAAAAAGCTGGAGCGTACTATACACCCTTGCCGCTCGTGAATTACATGCTCACTGAATTGGAGGCGCGACGCCCCTTGGAGCAAGGAATGCGGGTGCTTGATCCCTCTTGTGGTTCCGGCGCGTTCCTAGTCCAGTGCTACCGCACGCTCGTCGAGAAAGATTTAACCAGACATGGTCGCATACGGTTGAGGGAGCTTCGAACACTACTGCAGGAGCACATTTTTGGAGTCGACCGCGACCCGGAAGCTTGCCAGGTGGCGGAAATGAGCCTCATCCTCGCTTTGCTCGATTACACCACCCCCCCGGATTTGGAAGGAACTCCGACATTCAAGTTGCCGACGCTGAACAATAAGAATATCTTCCGCGCTGACTTTTTTGATCCCGGCACCCCATGGGCAGAGCATCGTGAAACATTGACGATTGACTGGATGGTGGGAAATCCTCCGTGGGTGGAGGCGAAAGCAGGGAATTCAGAAGATCGCTTGGCATTGGATTGGATAAAGAAGCACGCCGACCTTGCACCTACAGGCGGCAACCAAATCGCGGAGGCCTTTGTTTGGCACTCGCTTCCGCTCATGGCTCCAGACGGGGTGGCGGGCCTACTACTTCCGGCGATGACGCTTTTCAAATCAGAGTCGGACAATTTCCGCCGTGTCCTGTTTGAGAAAACCCGGCCTTGGTGTGTCGCCAACTTTGCCAACCTGGCGTACGTGCTGTTTGGTGGACGAGGACAGGCTCCGGCCATGGCTCTTTTCTACGAGAAGAGAGGAGAGGCTGATTCTCCTTCCTCTGAGGAACACATAATAACTTTTTCCCCATTTCTGGCCGAACAACCGGAAAGCCGTGCGGGACACTCCCGTCGGAGCAAAGAAACGTGGACGGTCGTCGTCAACGCTACCGCGATGCGTGAAATCCCATCTTCCAGAGCGATGGAAGGGGATGCATACGTCTGGAAGGAGGCCATGTGGGGTTCTCACCGTGATGGCAAGCTGCTTCAGCGACTCAATCGGCAGTTTCCATCATTGGAAGATTTCGCCGTCGAACATGGTTTGAGCATTCATGAAGGATTTCAGCTACGAAAATCGAGCGGCCAAGAAGCCGTAGAATACGTGCCGGAACTCGAAGGCAAATTGCAGGTTGATTTCTCCGGGCTGAAGAACTGCGGGGCTATTTTCTCATTCCCTGAACATGTACTTTCGGAAATTCCTGCGGAAAAAACCTATGTTCGTAAGCGAGGGGGCATGAAGGGGCTTGTTGTCTCACAACCACCCCACATCATCGTTGCAGCAAACCGTAGCTTCGCGGTTTATAGTGACCAGTTTATATCTGTACCATCCAGAAAACCGGGAATTTCTGGAAAAAAAGAGTCGGCTCCATTATTGAAGGCCCTAAGTCTATACCTAAGCTCGGAGTTCTGCCAATATCAACAGTTTTTTACGACGCCTGAGTGGGGAGTAAGGTCGTCACAGGCAACTCTACAGTCGCTCCAACTGATGCCCATACCATTGGGCTTGTCAGAAGAAGGTGTATTGAATGACTGGGTCAAACTGTATGGGCGGTTATCCGAGAAATCAATCCCCTCTCGAGACGCACAGATGGAAGAGCTAAATGCAATGGTTCTGTGCGCGCTTGGACTTTCGTCCACAGAGTCCGTACTCGTGTCTGACTTCGTCAAATACAACATGCAAATGGTGAAGGGTAAAGTTCCCGATGCCCTTGTCGCAAAACCGTCAGATGAGCATCTGCACGCCTACCTCGCCATGCTGCAAGAGGAACTGGATTCTTTCATCGGTCAACACTCTTCCTACTCGCACGATGTGTGTGTACTTCGTGGCACCGATTCCTCCATGATTTCAGTACGTACAATCAAGGGCCCCAGGTGTGAACCACGGATTCTCGATGCAAACAATCCTTTGGCGAACAGCCTTGTCGAGGCGCGCAAACATCTGATCAAGAAGCACAGCCAGTGGCTCCATTTTGAACGCCGGCTTATGGCCTACCAGCGTGAAAGCGGTGCTCTCTACATGCTGAAACCGCTCGAAATGATACACTGGACTCAACGGCAAGCCATTCTCGATGCCGACGAGATCATCGCTGAAACGCTTGGGACGGCAAGAGCATGACATCAGCGAATGTTCCGCTTTTCGAGGTCTATGCACAAGCGCTCTGCGAGCATGCGCACGTATTATTTGAGAATGGGTATGCCCGCATGGATGCCAGTGATTTCTGTAGTGCCGAGGAACCTGCCATAACGGGTCAACTCGTAGCCGAAATGCAGGCGTTTCTTGAGTGCCCTGAAGCTCCCGAATGGGCCATCCACTAAAGTGTTCACGATGACCCTCCGCAGAATACAGGCGGAAAGATGGGCAAGGCCAGACCACGGGTTGATATCAAAATCGAGCACGTGAGTTATGGAAAGCGTCCTCGCCTTTGCTTCGAGGCCAAGCGGCTGAATTCCGCGACAGGCCATACGCTTAAAAAATATCTTGGGAGTGATGGGCTTGGCTGCTTCCTGACAGGCAAATACCCGGCAACTCATGGCGAAGCCGGTATGCTTGGGTACGTGCAATCAGGCGAAACAGATGAATGGCATAAAAGACTCAAACAACAGCTCGCGTCTCAAGGTGCAACCGAAACATTTCGCTGTAGTCTGCCGTTGCATACATGTGAAAGCAAACATTCGCTGAGCACATCCGGAGTGATCACCATTCATCATATCCTGCTACCTTTTGTGCAACGCTCGCAAAATTAAGTCAGCTTAAGAATGGAGGGAGTTCTGTTTCTTGATGCTGATGCCAAATGTTAAATACTTTACACCTGGAGTCATGAAGCTGTAAAATTTACTGGTATGCTTCCGGCTGCCGGTATTCCTGCTTTTTCCCTTTGAAGGTATCGAAGAGGGTCCGGTGTCGTTTGAGCCCGTATTCGTCTTCTCTTGTCTCGTAGGCAGCTACCCAAGTGATGAGGTTTTCGAGATGGGCATCCTGTTCCCTGGCGCTGGCGAATTTTTCGGGTTCCCAGGGCCTGACGCGACAATGGGCAAAGGGGTCAGGCCGCGATTTTTTGTGTTTTGGACTTCGGTGGCTTTTTCCGTGACGTTTTGGCTTGCGGGGGCGTCAACCGCCGATGCGGCGTACGATGGAGCGCAGGATGGTGTCGTAGAGGGCGTCTTTTGCGACAATGTCTTCCACCCCCGCATCTATGTTCGGATTGTCGTTCACTTCGATGACCACGATTTTGCCGTCGATTTCTTTCAGATCCACGCCGTAAAGCCCGTCTCCGATCAAGTGGGCGGCTTTGAGCGCGGTTTGCAGGACGACTTTGGGCACGGCATCGAGAGGGAGACAGTCGCTTTTTCCGAAGCGTCCGCTTTCGGCGCCGTTCCAATTGCAGATCTGCCAGTGTCCCCTGGCCATGTGGTATTTGCAGGCGTACAGGGGTTTTCGGTCCAGCACGCCGATGCGCCAATCGAAATCCGAACGCATGAATTCCTGGGCGATGATCAAATCGGATTTTTCAAAGAGTTTGGTGAGCTTTTCCCGGAATTCGCTTTCGTTTTCGGCTTTGACCACGCCGAGGGAAAAGGCGCTGTCGGGTTGTTTCAGCACGCAGGGAAAGGTGATGCCGAGGGCTTCGACGTCGGCTTTGAGGGCATCGCGTTGCAGGATCACGGTTTGGGGGGACGGCACTTTGGCCAGGGCCAGCCGTTCGGCGAGATACACTTTGTTCGCGCAACGCATGATCGAGAATGGGTCGTCAATCACCGCCAAGCCCTCGGCAAAGGCCTTTCGGGCAAACCGGTAGGTGTGATGGTTCACGGAGGTGGTTTCCCGAATGAAGAGGGCGTCGAATTCGGGCAACCGGTTGTAGTCCTCCCGGGTGATGAATTCGGTATAGACGTTCAGCCGCTCCGCCGCTTCCACGAATTTTTTCAGCGCCCGCTCGCAGGAGGGGGGATGGCGTTCTTCGGGGTTGACCAACACCGCCAGATCATGCGCGTATTGCTGGATCTTGCTTTGGGGGAAGCGTTTGCGGGAAAAATAGCGCCGGGCAAAGATCTGCAGCTGTTCGGCATCCGCTTCAGGGAGGCTGCCGAAGGGGATGGGCATGATCTGCTGGATCAGCCATTTTTTCCCGTGCAGAAAGCTCACTTTCAACAAGGGGGCCTGGAACTGCTGGTACAGGGCCCGGCCCACTTCGCGGTATTCGGGCTGGCAGGTCTCCCCGAAATACACGTTGAGGGTCACTTCTTTTTCCCGGAGTTTGGCAAAGGCTTTCTGGATGTGCGCGTCGATGTCTTCCGCAAGGGTGCGGACAATGGTTTGGGAACGAAAATCCTGCATGGTGGTCACGCTCGGGATGGCGCGATGATCCCGGGCGGCCGCGAGGAGGGAAACGTAGTAGCCCACGGATTGGTAGCGGTAGGAACGGCACAGGTTGAAGACGCGCGCGTTTTTCAAGGTCGCGTAGGCCTTGTCCGTCAAATAATCCTTGGCGGAAACGACTTCCACCTCTTCGATGTCAAAGGTCCAGTGGGCGGGGTTGTTGAGAATGATCAGGTTGCGAACGGCCATAAAGAAAATCCGGGGAATGGGGCATCAATCAGGGGGGTGGAGGGGAAAGCAGCGGGACGTTGGCACGCATTCGCACCGCATCTCCGTCGGGATAATATCCGATCAGGGGCGAACCGTAAACAGCAAAACCGAGGGTGGCATACCAATGGAGGAGGCGGGAGTCCTTCGCATCCGCTTCCAGGGTGACGGTTTCCCGGCGGCTGCGCCGCGCCAGGGCCAGGGCCATGCGCACCAGACGCCGTCCGCCCCCGGTTCCCCGGCTTTCGGGGAGGACGGCAATGGAGTAAATGCGCAGGGATTTCGGATGATGAAACAACACCATGGCCCCGAGGATCCCGGATTTTCCGCCCGGCGGTCCGCCCGCCGCCCCGCTTTCCAAAATCCAAACACTCTGCGACGGACTGCGCAGACTGTTCCGCAAGGCCCGGCGGGTACTTCGCCGCTCGGCGGGGAAGCATTGGCGCTCCACCGCTTCAATGCCCGGCAAATCCGACAATGCGGCCCTGCGGACCCTCGCGGAGGTTTTCCGCGGGGAGGCCGAGCTGAATGAGGAAGGGATGGAGGGCGAATTCAAGGGTTACATTTTAGGACAAAGCGGCGAAAAGCGCAACCCAAATACTTTCCCTGACATTCGCCCAAATCAGCGGGAGGCGGCTTGTTTCGCGTAATAGGTGACGATCATGTCCGCGCCGGCGCGCTTGATACAGGTCAGGATCTCAGACATCAGACGATGGCGGTCTTCCCCTTCTGCCGCCTGCCAAAGCATGTTGTACACCCCGGAGACCTGGTAGGCGGCGAGAGGCGCGGGAAACCGTTCCCGCGCGGCGCGGAGGATGTCCAGGGACGGCAGGGCCGGTTTGACCATGATGATATCGGCGCCTTCGCCAATATCCAACTCGATTTCATGCAAGGCCTGGTCCGCATTGGCGGGGTCCAGTTGGTGGGTGGCGTGTCTACTCTCTCCGGGAATCGAGTCGGTGGCCGACTTGAAGGGTCCGTAAAAACCGGAGGCGAATTTGGCCGAATAGGGCATGGTCAGGACATGGGTGTGGCCCGCGTCATCCAAGGCTTGGCGCAAGGAGCGCACGACCCCGTCCATCATACCCGAGGGGGCGATGACATCCGCCCCGGCCTCTGCGTGCGAAACGGCGGCACGTTGCAGACAGGCCAGGGTAGCATCGTTATCGATGCGGTCGCCACGCAACAATCCACAATGCCCGTGATCGGTGAATTCGCAAAGACAGAGATCGGTGATGACTGTCAGCCCCGGGGCGGCCCGCTTGAGGGTTCGCACGGCGTCCTGGATGGGTCCATCGGCGGCGTGGGCGGCGGAAGCCGCATCGTTTCGGGCCGTTTTGTGCGGCATGCCGAAGACGAGCACCGCCGGAATTCCCAAAGCTTGGATTTCCCGGGCCTCGGCGGCCAGGGGCGCTCCCGAAAGCAACCGCATGCCGTGAATTTGCGGCAGGGGCTGATTCGTATCGGGCGCCGCGGGGGCGAACACGGGCATGATGAGATCGTGGGCCGTGACCCTGGTTTCCCGGACCATGTCGCGGATCGCGGGAGTTGTGCGCAGTCGCCGAAGTCGTGTTGCGGGAAATGTCATTGAATTATCCTTCCTTGAGCGTGAATGTTTCCACAAAATCGATCACCCGTGGCATCTTATATTCGGCCAGGCGCCCCCGGCAGAAACGAATGACCTCGGCCCGGCCAAGCTTGATCCCCTTCTCCGCGCGGATTGCGACGGCGATGGTTTCCATGCCGCGATCGTTCACCCGGGACGAGGCGCGCGCTTCATGGACGCCCGGCATGGTATTCAAAACCACTTCGATCTCGACCGGATCGACATTGATCCCGCAGACGTTGATCATGCGCTTTCGGCGGCCCGCCAGTCGCAATGCGCCCGCCGCGGTTAAACTCCCGAGGTCCCCGGTGGGATAATACCCGTCGGAAAGCGGTGCCGGTTCCAGGCCGCCGGCTTCGAGATAGCCGCTCATGATCGCCGGACTACGCACAAGCACCTCGCCGCACGCCCCGTCATCCGCCGGCTTCGCCGGGGCGATGCGGAGCCCGATCCCGGGCAGTGGCGTGCCCACGCAGTCGGTATCCGCCTCCTCGTCCCCTCCCCCGATGGCCACCGTGCCCATTTCGGAGGATCCGTATAGTTGACGGACCCGCAACCCCAGACGGTCGCAACAGCGGCGGGCGATGTCGGGGGCCAGTCGCGCACCGCTGGACAGGCAATGCCTGACGGCGGCAAAATCCTCGGGAGATGCGTCCGAATCCGCGAGCATGGAGAAAATCATAGGGGACCCGGGCAAAACGGTCAGGTTGAATTCCCGGCAGAGGCCGGTGAGTCCCTTGGGTGCAAATTGCATTTGGGGGGCCAGGCTTGCCCCCGCCAGCAGGGGCACCAGCATCGAAGCGCCCAACCCATAGGCATGGCAAAAGGGAACCACGGCCGCAAACCGGTCCGTCTCCCCGATGGCCAGGTCCGTGGCGATGGCCCGCGCGTTGGCCAGGAGCGAGGCATGCGAGCGCACGACCAACTTCGGCGTACCCGTCGTCCCCGAGGTGCTCAGACAGACGGCGGGTGTATCGTTGTCGAAATCACCGGGACGCAAACGGTCCGCCCCCGCCCGCGAACCCGCGGGGATCTCCTCGACGTATACGGAGCGATCGGCCAAAGCGGGAAGCCCGTCAAGCAGAGGCCTCCCCAGGGTCCGCGTGGTGAAGAGAGCCTCAAAGCCGAGTTGACGCGCGTACCAGCCCAAGTCGGCCGCCGTCATGCGGGGGTTCAACGGAACGGCCAGCCCGCCGCGGGCCGCGACGGCCAGAAACCCGGCGATGAAATCCCGGCCATTGTGGAGCAACAGTCCCACCCGTGGAGAGGCTTCGGACGACGTCGGCAAGCGGGCCGCCAGTTCCGTGGCACGGGCATGCAGTTGCCCATACGTGGTCGGTTGGGTGTGGCCGATGAGCGCGGCACGATCCTCCGCGTGCTTTGCGCACGCGACAAAAGCGGAGAAAACGCCCCCGCGCTGATCGGAACCTTTCATGCCCGGTCGGCCAAATATGCTTCCAGCGCCTTCAAATCCCCGAGTTTTTCGGTGGAGTAAAAGGACTCGTCGAACTGGAAATTGAATTCTGTTTCCAGGGCCACGAAAATTTCCATGGCGGCGATGGAATCCAGACCCAGGAAATCGTCCAGCCGATCGCTTTCGGCGAATTCGGCGGGGTCGATTTCAATGCCCAAGGCCTGTTCCACGGCTTTTCGAATGCGTGTGCGCACGTTGTCGGGGTTTGTTGTCATCGGATGACCTTTCCTTTTGAATTTGTCACAGTTTGATCCACAGCTCCCATTGCTCCGGGTGGGCGAGAATATCCGCTTCCATTTTCCGCGCCATGGGCGGCAGATTCGCGTCGATGAATTCATCGGAGTTTTCAGCGGGGACCCGATCAAATGCCGGCCCCACGCAAATACGCAGGTTGCGGCTGTTGCCCAGGCAAAGCAGGGGCAACACCGGGGTGCCGCTCAAGCGGACAATGTCCAGGAAGCCGACCGGGAGGAGCGCCGTGCCCCCGAGAAACGGCACCTCGCGAAAGGTGCGGGAGGTGTTGCCATCCAAATGGACGTTGACCACGCCGCCGGCGCGCAAACGACGGAGGATCTGCAACGAGCAGTCGGGGCTTTGTGCATAGACCTCGTCGCCGATCACCGGCTCCAAAAATTTCACATAGCGGGGCTGCAGCACACGGTGTCCGAAACGCCCCATGCCCCCGGCTTGCGGGCTTTGGCTGCGGATGCTCATCGCCGAATGGCCGGAGCGAGCCAGTTGGTGTTTGGCCAGACGTCCGGCGAAGCTGTGGACACTGAGCAGGATCGCGCCGCGTCCGGCGGACAAGGCCTCCTCCAGATGGTTCAGACCTTCGATGCCGTCACAGTGCACGTGACCGCCCCGAAACAAACGCTCGAACACCAAATCCTCTAGCGCGCGGACCACCGCGTTGCGCATGTAGGCGCGCGAAATCTCCCGGGGCGTGCGCCCGGGCGGAAGACGTTGGGCCACCGGCGCCAGCTTGGCTTCGACGCCGCGGCGCTGACGCGACCCGATCAACAGAAAAAGGGGAACCATCAGACGTTCCAAACGGGGAACGAGTTGCGCCGGCAAACATCCGACAAAAAAACGCAAGGGATAAAGATAGACCAGCCACAACGCGTCCTTGACCGTGAACAAGGGGCGCGATTTGGGCGGAGGGGACGCGATCACATTGCGTTCAATTTGACTGTTCGTCACCATGGCGCATCCATTGTGTTTTGATCCCGGGCGTGATCGGTTGCATTTGGGGTGGAGCATTCGATGAGCATGACAAATTGCATGCCGAAATCCCCGTCAAGATGCAAGACCAAACGGGCGCGGACTCCCGGACCGGAGGCACCTCGCCGAACAAAACATTGAATTTCTCCCTGATTTTCCTTGGAAAAAGCCACGGGATGCTTGTATGTTACCTTTAAATGCTTAATCGGAGTCAATTGTGTGGCATACTTGTCGACTCCGTGGCACAATGTGAAAGTTCAATCGAAACTTTGGGGTTGCCAACACCAATGGCTACCGCCCAACAAGTTCCCACCAAGTTCCAACGACGGAGCCGGGAAACGAAGAAAACCGAAACACCACCAACCATGGAGACTTATTATGACCAACATACGAACAAAACTCATCGCCTTCACCCTGCCTGCACTGCTTCTGCTTGCGGCCACGCCTGCCCATGCCGCGGGTCCGGGCGGAACACATGTTCAAATCGGCTTCGCCGACTGGAGCGATTTTGACAATGGATTCAATCTCGCGGGCAGTTTCATGGCACAGCAAAATCTGCGCCTTTTTGCCGGATATACCGACACGGACCTGGAGCATCTGCGGATTGGCGCCGGCTGGCTCGTGCCCCTCGAACCCGGTTTCGACCTCGAATTCGGCGGATCGATCAACTATTTCGATGTCGGTCCCGTCGATGACACCGGCCTCGGTCTCCATGCCATCGCGCGGATCACCCCGGTTGCGGAACTCACCCTCGCGGGCAAACTCGAATACATCCTCTTGGACGATTTCGACAACGAAATCGTGCTGGCTTTCGATGCCGATTACCGCTTTCAGGACAACATCAGCGGTTTTGTGAACTACAGCATCTACGATGAAATCGACAACAACCTGATCCTCATCGGAGCCCGCTTCCGGTTCTAATCGATTGTAGAAGGCCCCTCCCCTGATTTCAGCGGAAGGGCAAATTCAAAATGGCGCCAGTCGGATCTTCATGATCCGACTGGCTTTTTTATCCCCCATGACCCATGTGAGGGTGTCCAAAATTCCGCGAGACATCAGCACATTCCCGTTCAACAAAATACCTGTTGCGCATAGATTCGCAAAGTTTCAGCGCTGGCGCCCAGAACCCGAGAAATTTTCGAATGGTCAGGGTGCGTCCACCTTGTCCGTGTGGTCCGTCTGTTCCGATTCGGGCGCCGCCGGATCGGGCATACGGACTCGCACATCCGGCAACAGGCGTTCCGCGTCGGGACTGAGCGGGAAGCCGTTTTCAATCAACTGACGACGATACTGGGCCATGGCCGGGGGCGACAATCCACGCCCGATCCGGTCCAGTTCCTCCACGGTTTGATAGGGCGCGAGGGCGCAAAACGGCATTGGTTGGGGGGGGACACCGAGGCTGAAGCCGACAATGCGAATCGCCTGCCGGTCCAGACGACGCAAATGGGTTTCCGAGGCTTCCTGATACAACAGCGGCACATGGATTAAGCCCAAGCGGCGGTCCGGAATCAAAACCGCGTGTTTGCCTTCTTCAAGCGTTTCCGCCATCACCACGGTGGCAATCACATTTTCCGCGGGCAAGGCATTGAGCGCCTCGGCCTGTTCCCCGGCGCTTTCGCCTTCCCAGGATGGCAAACGCAAGAGACGCACTTCATAATGCAGGTTGGAGGCCATCCAATTTCGCACCCGATCCACGGGCGCCTCCTCCATCCCCTCCGGCGCCACCAACAAGTAATGCGGCAAGTCCTCTTCCTCCTCCCCGAATACGGAGAGTCCGACAAAAAACAACAGACAGGACAGCAAGGGTTTGATCATACGCATTGATTACCCCAAAATTGAAAAATGACAATCAAATCCCGCTCATTCAAAACCCGCCTCGCGTCTCGGTTCGTCCATGATCAGGCCCCGTCCGCGGGAGATGACCGACTGCACGTTCTCAATGGAATGATACACCAGGGCGTCGTCCGATTGCAAATACATTTCCGCCCCCAAAAAGAGAAGCACGGCAATGGTAAAGCCCCGCAGCGGACCCGCATCCGCGAAGAAAATCCCGTAAATGTAGGCATAAGGCGGAAAAAAAACACAAAACAACCCCTGCATCATATCCTGGGTGAACGCTTCCAGCAACAAAACCACATACAACCCCACCACAAAACAGATGCGCGCCAAATTGGCCTGCGGACCGCTCAAAATCGTCATCTCTTCAAACTGGTGATACAACAGCGCCCCCAGGATCAGGGTCACCAAAACAAAAGCGGCCCCGCTTTGCAGCGCACCGGAACCCGGACGGGTGACTTTGACTTTCTTTCCCTTTTTGCGGCCTTTGCGGTCGCGGGTAAGCTTGCGCTCCTCCAAAGTTTCCACCGGGGGTCGGGCATCCTCCCCGCGCTCTTTGAGCTTCAGCTTGGGTCCGGGAGGAATCAGGGATTCGTGTTCGTCTGGCATGCGGAAAACTTTACCAAAGATTCAGGGGCATGAAAGGAGAAAAAACGCCTTGGGGAAAAAAAACGGCGCTTCCGCTTGCATCGAATGACGAAACGAGACCTGAATCCCTTTGACAAATCGTCAATTTTTTCACAATAGAGCCGCGAACCTCAAAACACGGCAGCTCATGGAACCTTACAACTACGAACCCACCCTCCAATTTGGCGAAGACACCACCCCCTACCGCAAACTGACCTCCGAACACGTCCGAAGCGCGGTATTCGAAGGCAAAACCATCCTCAAGGTCGACCAGGAAGCCCTCACCTTGCTCGCCCACGCCGCCTTCAGCGACGTGTCTTTCTATTTGCGCGCCTCCCATCTGGAAATGCTCGCCAAGGAACTGCTCGACCCCGAAGCCAGCGACAACGACCGCTTTGTCATCTACACCCTCCTGCAAAACGCCGTGGTCGCCAAGGGCGGGCAACTTCCCTCCTGTCAGGATACCGGCACCGCCATCGTCTTCGCCAAAAAAGGACAGCGGGTCTGGACCGATTTCGACGATGCCGAGGCGCTATCCCGGGGCATCTATCAAACCTATCAGGAAAAAAACCTCCGCTACTCCCAGATCGCCCCCCTGAGCATGTTCGAGGAGAAAAACACCCGCACCAATCTTCCCGCCCAAATTGATATTCTCGCCGAGCAGGGAGAGGCCTACAAATTCCTTTTCATCGCCAAAGGGGGCGGATCCGCCAACAAATCCTTCCTCTACCAGCAAACCAAGAGCCTGCTCAACGAAGCCTCCCTCACCCGCTTCATCACCGAAAAGCTCATGGATCTCGGCACCGCCGCCTGCCCGCCCTACCATATCGCCGTGGTCATCGGCGGCACCAGCGCCGAATCCACCATGAAACTCACCAAACTCGCCTCCTGCGGCTATTTGGATGCGCTGCCCACCGAAGGATCGGAGGGCGGGCGCGCCTTCCGGGATCTCGAATGGGAAAAACGAATTGGCGACATCGCCATGAAATCCAAAGTCGGCGCCCAGTTCGGCGGCAAATATTTCGCCCACGACATCCGCGTCATCCGCATGCCCCGCCACGCCGCCTCCTGTCCCGTCGGCCTCGGGGTCAGTTGCAGCGCCGACCGGAACATCAAAGCCAAAATCACCCGCGACGGCATTTTCCTGGAACAGCTCGAATACCATCCCGAAAAGTATCTCCCCGATGCCGCCCCCGACATGGCGCCGCCCGTGAGCGTCGATTTGGACGCGGGCATGGACAACGTCCGCGAAACCCTGTCCCGCTTCCCCATCAAAACCCGCCTCAATCTCAGCGGCACCCTCATCGTCGCCCGCGACATTGCCCACGCCAAGATCAAGGAAATGATCGACGCCGGCGAGCCCATGCCCGATTATTTCAAAAACCACCCCATTTATTACGCCGGGCCCGCCAAAACCCCCGAAGGCATGCCCAGCGGCAGCTTCGGGCCCACCACCGCCGGACGCATGGACAGCTATGTCGAACCCTTCCAGGCGCTCGGCGGCAGTCTCGTCATGCTCGCCAAAGGCAACCGCGGCCAAACCGTCACCGACGCCTGCAAGCAACACGGCGGCTTTTACCTCGGATCCATCGGCGGACCCGCCGCCATCCTGGCCCAAGACAACATCAAAGAAGTCGAAACCGTCGCCTTTCCCGAACTCGGCATGGAGGCCATCCGCAAAATCCGCGTCGAAAACTTCCCCGCCTTCATCGTGGTCGACGACAAAGGCAACGACTTCTTCAAGCAGTTGTAAGCGGCGTCCCCCCCCCGCTCAATATGCGTTTTCCCGGCTGGCGAGCGTCTTGATGATGATTTTCAGGTCCAGCCCCAGCGACCAGTGCTCCAGATAAAACAAATCGTAGGTGATCCGCTCCGCGATGCTTGTGTCCCCCCGCAAGCCATGCACCTGCGCCCAGCCGGTGATGCCGGGTTTGTAGACGTGGCGGCGCATGTAGCGCTCGATTTCATCCTTGAACTGTTCCACGTATACCGGACGTTCGGGGCGGGGCCCCACCACGCTCATGTGCCCGAGCAAAACATTGGCGAACTGCGGCAACTCGTCGATATTCCATTTGCGTAAAAAAATGCCCACGCGGGTGCGGCGCGGATCATCGGGCGTCGTCCATCCCGGTCCCGTCTCCTCGGCGTCCACCCGCATGGTCCGCAACTTGAAAATATTGAAACACCGCCCTTTTTCACCGCAACGCTCCTGCAGGAAAAACACCGGACCCGGGGACGTGAGTTTGATCAATAACGCCGCCAACAGCAACACCGGTCCGGTCAACAGCAGGGCGAAAAAGCTGAACCCCACGTCAAACCCGCGTTTGAGAATGCGGGCGCCGATTTTATCCAACGGCCATTGCCCCATGCCCATGACCGGAATCCCGGCGATTTGCTGCATTTCCACGTCACTGGTGAGAACCCGAAACAGGTCCGGCACCAAATAAAACTGCAAATACCGCTGTTCACACAACAGCACCAGCGACAAAAGCTGCTCCCGCTCGAAGCCAATGTCACTCAAGACAATGTGATCGATGTCATGCGCTTCCAAAACCGTCTCGATCTCCGGAGCATGTCCCAGGCGCAAAGCGTCGGGAATCGCCTCCGGCCAGGGCTCCCCTTCCTCGATTTTCAGAAAACCCGCAACCCGCGAGCGCAGAAACGGATCGCCCTCGACCGCCTTTTTCAGACGCAAGGCCGTGGGGTCGGTGCCGATGATCAGCACATGGTTCACCACCTCCGCATGGCGGGCGCGATGCAACTCGATCCGGAAAATGATCCACCGCTCAAGGAGCACCAGCGCCGGCACCGTCACCACCCCGAGCCCCAGGGCCAGCCGGCTGAATTCCGGATCCATGCGCAACGCCGCTTCCGCGGCCAGATAGAGCACGAATGCAATGAGATTGGCCCGCAAAATCCGCGGAATCTTGTCCTCCAACCGTCCCCGGTGCGGACGCTGATACAGTCCAAGCTGGCGGAACACCAACACGAACACCACCACCGCCAGTAGCTTCAAATCGAACAAATGATCCGGGGTGGGAATCCCTTTCGTGAGATCCACCGTGGAAAAAGGCCCCGAAAATCGAAGCCAAAGGGCGAATTGCAGCCCGAAAAAAATCGCCAGGGCATCGGCGACCGCCGCGATGAAACTGGAAATCAAATGGGCGTAGGATTGACGTTGATGCATAAAAGATCCATATGCTTTGAGATCCAAGTTTACAAGTTCAGGATATCCCATAGGCATGAGATCATGAAAAAAGACGCATCCGCACCCCGCCACGGCATCGAATCTTCCCCCGGCCCCGCCATCAGCGGCAGACCCGGACAATCCGCCCGGGCCTGGGGCCTCTGGCACGCCGCCGCCCCCATCTCCGGGTTGCTCTTCGTCGCCGGTTTCGTGCTCGGCTCCGCCCTGCGCCCCCCCGGACTCCAGGGCACCGCCGCCGGCGTCTGGCTGCTCGCCGTCGCCGCCGCCCTCGTTTTGGTGGGCAGGAATGCCCGGCAACGCCTCGTCCGCCATCAGCGGGGCGCCGCCGGCGAAGAAAAAGTCGCCCGGGCCCTCGAAACCCTGCCCGAAGGCTGGCACGTTTTCCACGGCGTCCCCCTTTCCACGCGCGGCGAAGGCGGCGGAAAAGACGCCGACCACGTGATCCTCGGCCCCAACGGCATCTTTCTTGTCGAAACCGCCAACTGGACCGGACGCATTTCCGTGGAAGCCGGGGAAATCCTCGACCAGGGCAAAGCCTATCCCGGCTACACCCTCGAAGCGCTCCAAGCGGCGGCGGAAGACTTGGGGGACTTGCTTGCCGAAACCGAAAACAGCCCCCCCGCGGTCCTTCCCCTCTTCTGTGCCGCCGGCGGACGCTTCGCCCCCGGTCTCACCGACAGAACCGACATCCTTTTCCGCGAACCCGAAACCCTCGTCGAAACCCTCCTCACTCCCCGGAAGCCCCCTCCCGCGCCCCTCACCTCCACCCAAGTCACCCGCCACGCCCTCACGCTGAAATCCTACATGGCAGGTTGACGCATCCTACATGGCAGGTTGACGCATCCTACATGGCAGGTTGACGCATCGGGGACCTCCCCCGGCTTGGGGAGGAAAATACCGAAGAAAATACCTGTTGCTATATTCCCGCTGATCCCTGCGGTGGGGGCGCGAATGTGGAGAAAGATGCGAAGATTTTTTACCCTGCGGATGCTTCGCCGTCCTGCGGATTTTTTT
>PXAS01000246.1 GCA_003565815.1 PVC group bacterium | reverse complement strand
TCTCCGGTTATGTGAAGGGTTCGGGTCGTTTCGTTTCCAATACTCATTATATGTACACTAAAATTTTAAAAATCAAGCTCAAGCGGACATCTCCTCCACCGGGATCCGACCGATCACCGCGGCGGTGATTAGGGCGGAACGGCGTTCTTTAAGAAGGGTGATGGAGTGGATGAGGGCGGATTCAATAATTTTGGTTTGTTCGCTGTCCTCATCAAGAGCTTCCGCAATCTTGACCTGTTCATCCAAAGGCGGAACTGGGAAGTGAATCGCTAAGAAATTATCCGTGTATAACCGGAGGAAACCTTGGGAACCCGTCCCGATCCCTTTGGAACACGATCGAAAGAGAGCTCCCACCAGCTTGGTGTTGAAAAAGCACAAGAAGAATGGCGCGTATGCTCTTGTCGAGACATCAAAAACGGCGTAATCAGGGCTTACGAGACCATCCGATGGCGCAACGGCAATGAGTCCCATGGACGCGCGCATACGGTTGATGACAAGCTGACCGCTTTTCACGCGCTTGAATCCAATGACTTCTTGAGGTTTGATAAGTTTGTCAGAGACATCGTGATGGGGTACTAGCCCCGACTTCATTCGAAGAGACAAAAGCTCCTCTTCTCCAGTGTCTGTCCTGTCGTCTATCTCATGAAACAAAGTCTTTGCACGCAAAATTTGCCAATGTTCCGGAATATCTCCCAGCCAGTCGAGACCGGAGGGTTTGGTGGGGACATTGGAATTCAGGCCGCGAGTTACCGCCTGGCTGACAAGTGCAGCGCGTTTTTCCTCCAGCAACTCTAGCATCCGCTTTTTCTCCGCTACTAAAGCGTCGATTTTAGAGGTTTCTTGGTCGAGGTAATCAGCGATCTGAATCTGAGTTTTAACTGGTGGCAAAGGGATCATTGCAGAACCGATTGCACCCTTTGGGAGTCCACACCGGGTTACTCCTGTCGATGCCAACTCAAGTTGAAGCGCAACCGGTCGGGACTGAATTGCTCGGAACAGATACCGGCCTGACAAGCAATCAGGTTTAGATCGAATAAAAGCGAGATGATATCCGCAAAGCAGATCATCGGCTGTTTCAGAAACTATCGCAGGCACTGCGATATCGTTCCAAGTCTCAGAATCTTTTGTGATTACTACGTCGTCCACTTCGATGTGAAACTTGCCAATCTCGGCTTCCGTCGCGGTGGCGCGCATCAACTCCAGATCAAGTGTAATCGAATCGTTCTTATACACATCCGTGTAATTGCATAGTCTGACAGGAATTTCGTTAGCTTTCGAGTGCTTATCAACATTGCTGACTTCATATTCAGAAACACTTTTCAGTGGAACCGAAGTCCATCCATCCGGAAGCATGCGGGAGTAAACCAATGTTTTCATTACTCCGTCACCTGCTGCAGCATATCGAGAATCCGCTTCTCCACTTCCGCCAGCTCGGAATCGATTTCCTGCAAGCTGCGGGGCTCCTCATAGCGGAAGAACTCGCGGTTAAAGTTAATTTCATACCCGACCTTGCCGATACCATTGTCTTTTTCGTCCCGGAGCTTGGCGTCGGCGTTGATCCATGCGTCGTCCACGTACGGTCGGACCTCACGCAGAAAGAAGGAAACGATATTCTCTTTCAGGGGAATGTTTTCGTTGTCCCGCAGTTTGGGGTCTGCCTCGTACTGAATCGCCTTGCCTTTTTTGCCCTTGGCTCCGGGGAACACGCCGAATACCCGGTTTAACTCGTCTCGGGTTACCCCTTCAGGAAGCGTCTGCCCCGGGAAATCCTCTGCGTCCACTACATCTTTGACCCTGCCCTGCTTGGCGATCACCGGTTTCGCTTTGGGGTCGGTCCGGGTAAAGCAGTCGCGGAAAAGTTTTTTCTGTTTGGTGCCGTTTGCCCCAGAATCCCATCCGATCTCACATTGCTTGACGATGAGCTGTACAACCGGCCAGATTTCGTTCCAGTCAGCATAGGCTTCATTGCCGAGTTTTTCCTCGATCGCCTCCACCGCCTCGAACAGCTCCGGGACCGCATTGAGGAATTCCGCTTTCGCATCGTCGGTGATTTTAAAGCACAGCCGCAGGGGACGCTCCACGGTGATGCGGCGGTACCCGAAATCGGTGTTGTCGAAGACCTTGCTGGTGTCGCTCTGCTCGAAGCCGCCATGCTCGCGGGTAAGCGCGGCCAGGGTGTCCGCGTCCAGATGGCGGCGTTTGTCGCCGAGACTTCGACGGTTTTCCTCGCTGGCCCCGGGGGTCCAGCGGTCGCGTCCGTCGATCAATTGGATTTTTCCCCGTCGGCTGTCCGCCTTCCGGTTGGTGACCACCCAGATAAAGGTGCCGATCCCGGTATTGTAAAACATCTGCTCCGGCAGGGCGACAAGGGCCTCCAGCCAGTCGTGTTCGATAATCCAGCGGCGGATTTCGCTCTCGCCCGATCCCGCCCCGCCGGTGAACAGGGGCGACCCGTTGAACACAATGGCGATGCGCGTGCCGCGTTTGTTTTTCTGTGGATCGCTCGAGGGCCGGTATTCCTGCCGCTTGGAGAGCATGTAGAGCAGGAACAGCAAGGCGCCGTCATTCACACGCGGCAGCTTGCCCTCGTACCCGTGGAAATCCTTCCACTTGTTGATCTCTTTCTGTTCCGCCTTCCAATCCACGCCAAACGGAGGGTTGGCAAGCAGGTAGTCGAATCCGTCAATGTCGTTAAAAGGCGGGCTGGTGAGGGTGTTGCCCAGGTCAACCCGGCTGTCCTTGTGGCCTTTGATCAACAGGTCGGAGGCCGCCACCGCGAAGGAGCGGGGGTTGTAATCCTGTCCAAACACCTTGACGATGGCGTTTTCATTGTGCTCGCGGATCCAGTTTTGGGCCTCCGCCAGCATCCCGCCGGTACCGCAGGCGGGATCGCAAACGGTCACGATCGGACTGCCGTTGGTGAGCAACTCGTCGTCGGGCTCCATGAGCAGGTTGACCATCAGGCGGATCACCTCCCGCGGCGTAAAGTGGTCCCCGGCGGTCTCGTTGGCGGATTCATTGAAACGGCGAATCAGGTCCTCGAACACCAGCCCCATAGTGATGTTGTCCACCCGGTCCGGGTGCAGATCGATTTCGGAGAACCGGGCCACCACCAAATAGAGACGGTTCGACTCCTCCAGTTTCTCGATTTCCTTGTCGAACTCAAACTGATCGAAGATGTCCCGGATGTTCTGTGAGAAGCCATTGATGTAGCTCTGCAGATGGCTGGCAGTCCGGTCAGGGTCGCCCTTCAGCTTTTGAAAGTCGAGATCGCTGTGATTGTGAAACCCCAGTTCCCGTCCATCCGCGTCCTTGGCGATCTTGTTCAGAGTCGGGTCCAGATTGGTCAGCTTACCACTGGCGACCAGCTTGTCATGTGTGGCGAGGACCTTGTCCTTGGTGTGGGCCAACACACAGTCGAACCGCCGCAACACCGTCATGGGCAGCATCACCCGTTCATACTGGGGCGGACGGTAGGGTCCGCGAAGAATGTCGGCGACCGACCAGATGAAGTTGGCGATAGGCTGAAAATTGGGGGAGCTCATTGGCAAAATGACTAAAGGTCTAAAGTCCTTTTGACAAGTTCAAAAGGGTTTCGACAACGATGAAACATGTGAGGGACAACACGTCTATACCCTCCAAGACAGTGAAACCGTGAGCGTGAGTTATGAAGCAGACAAAATTCCAGCATGAGTTTGTGGACAGTGTCCCCGAGCCTCCAGAGGCTGGAGTCTTATACATCTCGCTTAAATATGAGACCGCCATTCACCTTTGTGCCTGCGGCTGTGGCACGAAAGTGGTAACTCCTCTGTCAGTGGACGAATGGGCCGTGATCCTGGACGGTGAGAACGCTTCATTGTTTCCTTCCATCGGGAACTGGAGCTTCGATTGCCGGTCGCACTACTGGATTCGTCATGGCAATGTTGTATGGGCGGGCGATTGGAGTGATTCTGAAATTTGGGATTCTCGAAAGTCCAACCAAAGTGGGCCGGGGGTATTCATCGATCACGATTCCTCACCGCCTTCTGAACCGAAGCAGCCATCGGGTCTGTGGGGGTATTTATGGCGGTATTTCTCAGCCAATCGTAGCGGGAAGAGGCCACCGATTGGTACAGATCAGGATTGAAGGAAAAGACGGGCACCGTGAATGACGGTGAGAATTTGGACCGCGTCCTTGTGGGTATCATACATCACGCGATAGTTCCCGACAATGATCTCACGCG
>PXAS01000031.1 GCA_003565815.1 PVC group bacterium | reverse complement strand
GGGGAAAACAACCACTGATGACACTGATGGACACTGATGCTTGGGTTGGGGATGGGTTTTGGAAAGTCAAAATGGCAACGTGCCGGATCAGTGTAAATCAGTGTGATCAGTGGTTTCTTTTCGAAGGGAACGGACCACGGATGTGCGGAAACGTAGATCGGCAGTCCCTTGCCGATTCCTCTGTCGATAAGGAACCACGGATGGGCACGGAATTTCACGGATTTTCAAGGGGTTCGGAACCGACCTTGTCATCCTTCGAAGTTCAACGTTCGGATTTTTCTTCATTTCTTTCCTTCTCCTTCCAGTCTGCTGGATCAGTGAAAATCAGTGACGATCAGTGGTTGATTTCATTTCGAAGAACAAACCACTGATGGACACTGATGCTGGGGTTGGGGAGGGGTTTGGGAAAGGGAACCACGGATCGGCACGGATTTCCACGGAGTTTGAGGGCCTTGAAAGTGAACCTTCAACCTTTCGCGGCCTCGGTTTTGGCGTCGTCTTGGGTGAGGATTTGTCCGGCGTCGCGCAGCAGGGGCAACAGTTTGTTGTAGGCGACGTCCTGCAGGGCTTTGCCCTCGGGAAAAGCCACGGAAATGGCGAGGGCGGTGCTTTCGGCGAGGACCATGAACACCGGTTCCATGCGGATGGAGCCGAAGGCGATGTGGGAGGCGCTCAGGCAGACGGGGACGGCGAGGTTTTCGCATTCGCCCCGGCGCGGCACCACGGAACGGTAGCTGAGGGCGTAGGGCCCGGCGGGGTGAAGTTGCACGTCCCCCTCGTTCAGGACCCGTCCGTCCCGCACGATGCGCTGGCAGTTGTGGCTGTCCATTTGATAGGAACCCATGCCCACGGAATCCTCGGGTTGACGGTGATGCTGGGTGTCTTTTTCGGAGAGGACGTAATCGCTGACCATGCGGCGGGCTTCCCGGACGTAAATTTGGTGGGGCCAGTGGCCGGTTTCTCCAAATTCATCCGCCGCCAATCCGAAGCGGTTGTGGGCCTGGCGGAGGTTTTCGGGAATGGAGGGGTCGTTGGCCATAAACCAGTAGAGACCTTTCTGGTAGGTGACGTGGGCCTGGAAGATTTTTTCGCGGGTGGCGTAGTCGGACGAGGGCCAGGCCCAGTTGCGTCCAATGAAATCACTGGAAATGGGGCCATGGTTGTTGGTGTCGGTTTTGACAAATCCGCCGGGCGTCCGGGGGCTGAGCAGGTCAAACTTGTCCGGCGCCACCCGGGCGCCGTCATCACCGGGACGCAAAAGGGCGTTGTACCCGGTTTCGGGATGGCGGAACCAACGGCGGGCGATTTCGTACTCCGCGTCGTCATATCCTTCCGGTTTTTCCCAGGGAATGCGCAATTCGGGGTCGTCGGTCATGCAGACACGGAAGTTGTAGGCCTGGATGAGGCTGTCGCCGGAACCCTGGGGGGCGGTGTCTTCCTGGCGCACCCCGGGGAGGGTGCCGCTGCGGGGATCGCCTTCTTTGACATAGGGGTCCACCGGCGAGGCGAATTGATGTTTGTCCCGGATTTGCACCCCGTTGATGGTTTCGCCGTAAACGCCGTTCGCTTCGCGGCCCAAATGGTGGCTGACGCCTGACTTGGCGAGCAGATCCCCCTCATAGGTGGCGTCCATGAAATACTTGGCGGTGACGGTGAGGCCGCCCAACATGCGGATGGCGGCGAGGCGGTTGTTTTCCAGGGTGGTGTGATCCAGAAACTGGCAGAGGCGCACCGGGACGTCGGCCGCTTTCAAATAGCGGTGGAACAACGCCTCGGCCGCCTTTGCTTCGAACAGCCATTCCTCTTCTTCCAGCCCGTAAGCGGCGCCCAAATCCCGGTAAAATTGGCGGGAAGCGCCGCCGATGACGTGTTTCTTGCCAAAATCGGTCCATCCGAGGCCGCCGGAGGTCATGCCGCCGATGAATTTCCCCGGGTGCAGCAGGAGTACCCGGAGTCCTTTGCGCCGCGCGGTGACGGCCCCGATGACGCCAGCGGAGGTGCCGCCGTAGATACAAAGATCGGTGTCAAGCACTTCATCCGTGGGTTGAATCCAAGAGGGGGAAAAATATTGAGGCTGGGACATGCGGGACTCCATTCGGGGTGAACAAGGAGGGGGTAAAAGAAACGAAATTCTTAATATATTTCAGAACGAAAAACCAACTTTTTTCAGCCGTTTGTTGGAAAGAGCGGATTCGGGATACGGGATAAATGCTCGCAGGCTCGCTAAAGATAGAGAGGGGGAGAAGGAATGCGGTGTGCTGAGTGCACCGAGGAACCCTGATGATTGGGTTGGGGGTGCGTCCGTGCTGAGAATCCGGCGCATGCCGCGCTTGACTTTTTTTGATAAAGTGACCATAGCGGAATCATGGAAACAAAACGTCATTGGTATCGTGCGGAGATGACTGCGGGTCCGGAAACCTTTTGTGTTTTCGGTTCTACGCGCATGTCTGAAAAAGAACTGATCAGTGCCCTGAATCAAGGGGAATTGGTGCTGTTGGAGGACTTGGTGTTTTATGACGAGGAGGGCCTGGCCAAATCCTGGACGGAATGGGATCCGCATTGTCAGCCCCGCGTCTATTTGAATGCGAAATTCATGGTGACGCTGATGCCGATGGTCCGGGATCCTCGGCAAATGGGGGAGGGGCTGAAAATCCTCAACATGCCCCATTTCATGCGCGACAACGACTGAGTTCCCGGCGGGCTCAGGACAATAAATCGAGTTCCGATTGCACCGCGGATTGGATGGCGGGCGGGGCGTTTGCGGGAATGGCGTTCACCAAATCGGCTTCCGTCCAAATTTCCCCCCCGAGTTTGCGGGCCTTGTCCAGTTTGCTGCCCGCCTCTTCCCCGGCAATGAGCAGGTCGGTTTTGCCGGAGACGCTGCCGGTGACCTTCGCGCCCAACTTCCTCAGGAGATCCTTGGCCTCGTCGCGGGTCATTTGCGTGAGGCTGCCGGTGAGAACCACGGTTTTTCCGGTGAGATCGGTTTCGAGTTCCTCGGAAGCCGGGGCGCTTTTCCGCTCCAGGTTCACTCCGGCGTTTTGCAGGCGTTCGATGAAAAATTGATTTTCACCCAGGGCAAAAAAATCGAGGATGCTTTTCGCCACAATGGGTCCGATGTCCTCGATGGCGGTCAGGGTCTCCTCGTCGGTTTCCGCGAGTTCCCGGATGGAGGCGAAATGCGCTTCCAGGGTTTGGGCGGTTCGTTCGCCGACATTGGGGATGCCGAGGGCGTGGATGATGCGCCACAATTCCGCGTTTTTGCTGTCTTCAATGGCCTGGAGAAGGTTGTCCACGGATTTTTCGGCCATGCGCTCCATGTCGAGCAGTTGGTCCTTTTTTTCGTGGAGGGTGTAGAGATCGGCGGGATGGGAAATGAGTTGTTCCTTGAGCAGCGCTTTGATCAGTTCTTCGCCAATGTGATCGATGTCCATGGCCCGGCGACTGACAAAATGTTTGAGCCAGCTTAGGCTTTTGGCGGGACAGGCGGGGTTTTCACAACGCCAGGCCACCTCCCCCTCGCGCTGGGAGACGGGTCCGCCGCAAGCGGGACACTCGGTGGGCGGCGGGAGGGCTTTGGCGTCCGGGGGGCGTTTTTCCAGCACCACCCGGACCACGGCGGGAATGATTTCCCCGGCTTTTTCGATGACCACGGTGTCGCCCGCGCGGATGTCCTTGCGCTGCATCTCGTCCCAGTTGTGCAAGGTGGCGCGGCTCACGGTGCTGCCGGAAACGAGAACGGGTTCCAGTTCCGCCACCGGGGTGAGCACGCCCGTGCGTCCGACTTGGATGGTAATGGCTTTGAGCAGGGTTTCGACTTGTTCGGGTTCGTATTTGTAGGCCAGGGCCCAGCGGGGGCTTTTGGCGGTGCTGCCGAGTTCCTCGTACAAGCCGCGTTCGTTCACTTTGATCACCGCCCCGTCCATTTCAAAGGGATAGGCGTCCTTGCCTTCGTGGATTTCCCGGAGCGCGGTCTCCACTTCCTCGATGTTGTCGCAAATCCAAATTTTTTCCGGGGTACGGAATCCGAAAGTCCGCAGGGCTTCCAACATGGCCTCGTGGGTGTCGAAGGCAATGCCCCGCAATTCGCCCACGCCATACCAGACGGCGTCCAGCGGACGGGTGGCGACGACCCGGGAGTCGAGCAGCTTCAAGGATCCGGCGGCGGCATTGCGCGGGTTGGCGAAGACCTGCTGTCCGGCGGCTTGGCGGCTGTCGTTCAATCGCATGAATCCTTCCCGGGTCATGAAAACTTCGCCGCGCACTTCCAGCGCTTCCGGCGGGTTTTTGGCGCGCAGGCGGAGCGGCACGGTGCCAATGGTGCGCACATTGGCGGTGATGTCGTCCCCGGATCGACCGTCTCCGCGGCTGAGGGCGCGGACCAGGGCGCCGTTTTCATAGCGCAAGGAGACCGCGACCCCGTCGATCTTCGGTTCCACGATGTAGTGGTGGTTTTGACCGGCCAGCCGTTTCCGGGTGCGTTGATCGTAGGCGCGGACATCATCGAGGTTGTAGCTGTTGGCCAGGGAAATCATGGGCACGGCGTGCGGGACGGTATCAAAACCCTCGATGGGTTCCCCGCCCACGCGCGCGCTGGGGGAATCGGGAGAACGCAATTCCGGATGCGCGGCCTCCAGGTCCTCCAATTCATCCATGAGGGCATCGTATTCCCGGTCGGAAATGGTGGGTTGCGCCAGGGTATAGTAGCGGTGGTTGTGTTCGCGCAGTTGATCGCGCAATTCTTCGATGCGTTTCGCGGGTGTGCTCATGCCCCGTTTTTACGTCAACGCCCTGAAGAGGCAAGCCAGAAAGCGATTTCGCGCGGGGGCGATCCGCCGCTGTCTCCGGTTGCGGAACCCGGGCGTCCCATGCGGGGTTTGGCCCGAAAAGAAAAAATTTCAAAACTCAATGTTGACAATCCCGTCCTTTTCAGGGTATGCAGTGCAAATCCTTTTCAGGCGGTTTGGTGATCCGGAAAACATCCCCTTTTAGGTGGCTTGGTAGCTCAGTTGGTAGAGCAGAGGACTGAAAATCCTTGTGTCGTTGGTTCGATTCCGACCCAGGCCACCATTTTTGTGCCCTGAATTCTTCAAAAAAGGGGAACTCTGCCCGGGCCGGCATTGACTCTCCCGGGGCTTTTCGTATATAGGCAACTCCCGTATCGTCCGTCGATCCTGCCTTGAACCCCCTTGACTCCGGGACCATGTTACAACACGCCATCGAAAAAGCCGCCGTTCTCATTGAAGCCATGCCGTATATCCAAGCCTTTCGCGGGGAAACGGTGGTGGTGAAATTCGGCGGCAGCATCATTAATGACGAATCCTCCTACGCCGATATCCTCCGGGATGTCGCGTTTATGGAGATCATCGGCATGCGCCCGGTGATCGTGCATGGCGGGGGAAAAGCCATTACCCGGAAAATGGAGGAGGCGGGCATCGCCGCGAATTTTGTCAAAGGCCTGCGGGTCACGGACGCGGAAACGATCGCCATCGTGGAAAAAACGCTCAATGAAGAGGTGAATCCCCAAGTGCGCAAGGTCTTGGAAAGTTTTCAGGCCCCCGCGACCGGGTTCAAGGGGCAGGACGTTTTCCGGGTGTCCCCCCATACCGAAACCGATCCCGAAACGGGCACCGTGCTGGATTGGGGCTTCGTGGGCAATGTCGACAGCGCCGACGTCACGGGGATTGTCGCGGCCCTGGACGCGGGCCGGGTGCCCGTGGTCACGCCATTGGGCCGGGACCAAGCGGGCAACATCTACAACATCAACGCCGACGAAGCCGCCGGCGCCATGGCCCGTGAACTCAAGGCGCGAAAATTGGTCTTTTTATCCGATGTGCCGGGGTTGATGCGGGACCCGTCCGATCCCGAAACCATCATCAGCACCTTGACCCTGGCGGAAATGGAGCGATTGATTGGAGACGGCACCATTGCCGGCGGCATGTTGCCGAAAGTGTCCGGCGCCGTGAAAGCCCTCAAGGCCGGCGTGCGCAAAACCCATATCATTGACGCGGAAATGCCGCATTCCCTGCTGCTGGAACTGTTCACCGAGCAGGGCGTGGGCACTGAAATTGTCGGAGATTTTTCATGAATGCCAACGCTGCCCAAGTTCCCACCCAGTCCACGACGCCGCCTCCGGCGCCCCAAAAAGAAGCGCCCCCGCCAAAAATCACGTTGGCGGAGCAACTCGCGACCTTGCATCAGACGCATCATACGCCGAACTATGCGCCCGGCCTTGCTTTGGTGAAAGGGAAGGGGGCCTATGTGTGGGATGCGGACCGGAAAAAATACCTCGATTTCGGGGCCGGCATCGCGGTCACCGGTCTCGGACATTGTCATCCCAAACTCGTCAAAGCGGTGCGCAAGCAATCCAAACGCATTTGGCATGTTTCAAACCTCTATTACAACGACCAGGCGCCATTCCTGGCCCAAGCGCTTTGCGAACTCTCGGAATTGGGCGGCAAAGTGTTTTTCTGCAATTCCGGCGCCGAGGCCAATGAGGGGCTGCTCAAGCTCGCCCGGAAATGGGGGAGCGATGATAACCGCTTTGAAGTCATTACCATGCGGAATTCCTTTCACGGGCGAACCCTCGCCACGCTCACCGCCACCGGACAGGAGAAAGTCCAATATGGCTTCGCGCCCCTGCCGGAGGGCTTCAAATACGCCCAGTACAATGACATTGAATCGGTGAAGGCGCATCTGACCCCCAAAACCGCCGCCGTCATGCTGGAACTGGTACAGGCCGAGGGCGGGGTGCTGCCCGCCGATCCGCAATTTGTCAAGGCCCTGGCGGCGCTGTGCGAGGAACGGAATTTGTTGTTGCTGGTGGACGAAATTCAAACCGGGGTCGCCCGCACCGGATCGATGTTCGCGTTTCAGCAGTACGGCATCAAGCCCGACGCGGTTTCCCTGGCCAAGGGCCTCGGGGGCGGGTTCCCGGTGGGGGCGGTCATGACCGGACCCCGTTTGCAGGATGTCTTCGGCCCCGGCTCCCACGGCACCACCTTCGGCGGGCAGCCGCTGGCCTGTGCCGTGGCAAGGGCGGTGTTGCAAACCATCCGCGACAAGCATCTCGACAGCAATGCCGAAACCATGGGCTACCTCTTGCAAAACAAACTCAAACCCGTGATCAAAAAATACTCGTTTGTCCGTGCCGTGCGGGGCAAAGGCCTCTTGTTGGGGATGGTGATCGACCGCCCCGCCAAGGATTTCGAAACACTGCTCGCGCGCAAAGGGTTGCTGACCATTTGCACCGCCGGCAATGTCATCCGCATGGTTCCGCCGCTGACCATCAACGCCCGACAGGTCAAACGGGCCGTCAAAATCATCGAAAAAGCCTGCGCGGAATGGCAGGCCCAACTCATTCAATCATCCAAAACCCAGGAAAAATCGTCATGAAAATCGTACTCGCATACTCCGGGGGGCTCGACACCTCCATTATTTTGAAATGGCTTCAGGAAGAATACAACGCCGAAGTGATCTGCTATGCCTCCGACGTGGGACAGCAGGAGGAACTCGACGGTTTGGAAGAAAAAGCCCTCAAGCACGGGGCGTCGAAATGTTATGTGGACGATGTGCGCGCCGAATTTGCCAAAGACTTCGTTTTTCCCATGATTCGCGCCAACGCCGTGTACGAATCCGGCTATCTGTTGGGCACCTCCATCGCCCGTCCCCTGATCGCCAAGCGCTTGGTGGAAATCGCCCACAAGCACGGCGCCACCCACATCGCCCACGGCGCCACCGGAAAGGGCAACGACCAGGTGCGCTTTGAGCTGACCGCCTACGCCCTCGATCCCTCCATCGAAGTGATCGCCCCCTGGCGTTTTTGGAAATTCAAGTCCCGCACCGAACTCATGGAATACGCCGAATCCCGCGGCATCTCCATTCCCGTGTCCGTGAAAAAGCCCTATTCCATGGACCGCAACCTGCTGCACATTTCCTATGAAGGCGGTATCCTCGAAGATCCCTGGCGGGCGCCGGACAAGGAAATGTTCATGCTCAGCGTGGACCCCGAGGACGCGCCCGACACGCCCGAGGAAATCGTCATCGGCTTTGAAAGCGGCAATGCCATTTCCCTGAACGGCGAGGTGCTCTGCCCCCTGGACATCATGCTCAAGCTCAATGTCATCGCCGGACGCCACGGCATCGGTCGCATTGACATCGTCGAAAACCGTTATGTCGGCATGAAAAGCCGCGGCGTCTACGAAACCCCCGCCGGCACCGTGCTGTACAAAGCCCGGGAGGCGGTGGAACAGTTGGCCATGGACCGCGAAGTGCTGCACCTGCGGGACAGCCTCGCGCCCAAGTACGCCGAACTGGTCTACAACGGCTATTGGTTTGCCCCCGAACGCCTCATGTTGCAGGCCGCCATCGACGAAGCCACGAGCGATGTCACCGGCGATGCCCGCCTCAAGCTCTACAAGGGCAATATCACCGTCGTGGGCCGCCGCTCCCCGATGTCTCTCTACGACGAAGACGTGGCCACCTTCGAAACCGACACCGTGTACGATCAAAAAGACGCCCACGGTTTCATTCGCCTCAATTCCCTGCGGTTGCGCATGCGCGCCAACCGCAAGGGCTGACGCGCGACCCAAACCCGATCACAAGGTATTTGCATATGTTTTCCGGAGTTTACACCGCCATTGTAACCCCCTTTACCCTCCGGGACGGGGTGGATTACGAGGCCCTGGACCGGCTGGTGGATCGTCAGATCGCCGCCGGCGTGGCCGGCATTGTCCCGGTGGGCACCACCGGGGAATCCCCCACGCTGTCCACCCCAGAGCACATCGAAGTCATTCGCCGCATCCATGATCGCGCGGATGGCCGCGTTCAGGTCGTGGCCGGCACCGGGGGCAACGCCACCGCCGAAGCCCTGGAACTGACCCAGGCCGCCAAGGAAATCGGCTGTGACGCCACCTTGCAGGTCACGCCCTATTATAACAAACCTTCGGACAATGGACTCATCGCCCATTTCCACGCCGTGGCCGATATCGGACTGCCGGTCATGCTCTACAACGTGCCCGGACGGGCCGGAAAGGAATTGAGCATGGATGTCATTGCCGCCTGTGCCGATCACCCCGGCATCGTGGCCGTAAAAGAGGCCGGCGGCAGCGTGGACCGGGTGAGCCAAATCCTTTCCCGCCTGCCCGACATGGAAGTGTTGTCCGGAGACGATCCGCTGACCCTGCCGATGATGGCCGTGGGGGCCTGCGGCGTGGTGAGCGTAGCCTCCAACGCGGTGCCGGAACGCGTGGTCGCGCTGGTTTCCGCCGCATTGGAAGGGGATTTCGCCACCGCGCGCAAAATTCACTTGGACAACCACCGGCTTTTCCAAACCCTGTTGGGGCTCGACACCAATCCTTTGCCCGTCAAAACCGCCTTGGTGCTGATGGGCTTGGTGGAGGATGTTTTCCGCTTGCCGCTTTGTTGGCTGGACGGCGAAAAACGGGAAATTCTGGAAGCCGAACTCACGCGCGCGGGAGTCTTGTCATGAAAAAAGTCATTCTCATCGGCGGCGCCGGACGCATGGGCCGCACCCTGGCCGGCTGTTTGCTGGACGGCACCGTCCCGAACCTCGAACTCGCGGGCGCGGTGGATCTCGCCAACAAGCCCGAACAAGGGCAGGACCTCGGCATTTTGGCCGGACGCGCGCCCTGCGGGATCAGCTTGTCCGCCGATTTTCCCGCCTTGGTGAACGAGGGGGATCTCTTTATCGATTTCAGTTTTCACACCGGCATCGAACAACGACTTGCCGTCTTGGCCGATGCCGGCAAGTCCATCGTCGTGGGCACCACCGGACTCACCGAGGCCGAAAAAAGCGGATTGTCCCGTTTGGCCGAGCGAACGCCAATTTTGTTTTCCGCCAACATGAGCCTGGGGATCAACCTGCTCGCCGCATTGGTCGAGCAGGCGGCGGCCCGTCTGAAAGACAAGGGCTATGACATCGAAGTGGTGGAAATGCATCACCGCCTCAAGCGCGACGCCCCCAGTGGCACCGCTTTGCTGCTGGGTGAAGCCGCCGCCCGCGGTTCCGGGTGGGATCTCGCCGAGGTTCAAAAAGACGGACGTTCCGGGGTCGGGGGCGAACGCCCCGAACAAGAAATCGGCTTTCACGCCCTCCGCGGCGGCGATGTGGTCGGCGATCACACCGTACGCTTTGCGGCCGACGGCGAACTGCTCGACCTCGGCCACCGCGCCACCCGCCGCGAAACCTTTGCCATCGGCGCCCTGCGCGCCGCCGCCTGGCTCTCCGGGCAAAGCGCCGGTCGACTCTACAGCATGAACGACGTGCTCGGTCTCGACTGATTTCCCGTATTCCAACCGCATCTTCCCCCCCTTGATTCGTGCAAAATCCACCCCTCCAAATCGGCTTTTCCCTGGGCAGTAACCTCGGCGATAAAATTTTCAACCTCGCCAAGGCCCGTCGTGAACTTTTGCAGGTCGGCGATGCCCGGGAGGTGGGCAAAAGTTCCTTGTACGAAACCGAACCCGTGGACGTCAAACCCGAGTTCCAGCATTTGAAATTCCTCAATGCCGTGCTGGTCATCGAAACCCGGAGCCCTGCCCGGGAATGGCTGGAACACATTGCCCGGATCGAAAGCCGATTCGGCCGCAGGCGGGACGGGGATGACAAAAACGCGCCCCGGGAAATCGACATCGACATTATTTTCGCAGGCGATCAGCTTATTGGCTCCGGCGGACTGGTGGTGCCGCATCCGCGCTGGGCCGAACGGCGTTTCGTGGTACAGCCGCTCGCGGAACTCCAGCCCGACCGCATTTTGCCCGGAACCGACCGGACCGTCGCCCAAATTCTCGAAACCCTGCCCGGGGCCGATGAATTGACCCGGCTGGACGCGGACTGGTGAAAGTTCTGCGCCTGATTCTGGCGGCGCCCTTCCTCGTTTTGGTCTATTTGTACCGTTGGCTGCTGTCCCCGGCCTTGCATTTGATCCTCGGCCCCCTCGGGGGCGGGTGCCGCTTTCAGCCCACCTGTTCAAAATACGCGCTGATCTCATTGAAGACCCATCCCTTGCACCGCGCCCTGTGGCTGATTACCAAACGAATTTGCCGCTGCAATCCCTGGGGAGGGCATGGACACGATCCCGTGCCCGACCCCAAGGACATGAAGTGGTGGGAACTATAATCGAGCCTGAAGCGGGTGAAGTCGCACCCACATGACATGGCGGCCGAAGGGATGTTGTTTCTGAATTCTCGAGAAATGATCCTGTATTCGCTTTCGGGCGAAATCCACTGAATCAGTGGGCGGGGGTCAATCCTCTTGTTTTTCGGTGGCTTCAATGGCGATTTCCTTGAGCCCTTTGAGGTCGAGTTTCCCGGTGCCCAGGGTGGGGAGTTCGTCCACGGCAATCCAGGCATTTCGGTCCGGCTTCCAAAGATTGGGGATATCCGAAGCCCGCACTTTTGCTTGGAAATCAGCGGTTTCACCCAGATCGCGTTGGTAGACGACGATCAGTCGTTCGCCTTTTTTCTCATCGGAAACCCCGGTCACCGCAAGTTTTTCCGGCGTACAGCCCAGCGCATCCTGGAGGGCTTCTTCGACGGCGGAATGCGAAACCATTTCCCCGGCCAGTTTGCTGAAGCGGGTCAAGCGGTCGGTGATGGTGATGAAACCGTCTTCGTCCAGCTTGACGATGTCTCCGGTGTTATACCAGCCGTCCCGCAGGACTTCGGCGGTTTTTTCGGGATTCTTCAAATATCCGCGCATGACACTGGGACCTTTCACCAGCAGGAGTCCCGCTTCGCCCGTGGGCAGGACTTCTCCGGTGTCCGGATCAATCACCCGGGTCAGGAGGTTGGGCAGGGGACGGCCCACGGAGCCCTCGCGTCCGCCGATCTGTTTCAGTCCGTCGATGTCCACGTCGGGCACGTTGACGGCGATGACGGGGGAGCATTCGGTGGCGCCATATCCTTCCAGGGGGCGCACGCCGTAGCGTTTTTCAAACATGTCCGCCAGCTTGGGACGCAGTTTTTCGGCGCCGGCCACGACCCAGCGCATGTGTGCGAAATCCTCGGGTTTGATTTTGCGGACCCAGGCCATGAGGAAGGTCGGGGTGCCGATGAGAATCGTGGCCTTGTACTTGCCGGCCAGCCCGCCGATGGCGTCGGTTTCCAGGGGGTGATGGTGATACAGGACCCCCAGGCCGCTCAACATGGGAAACCAAAGGGTGGTGGTGTAGCCCATGGAATGGAAAAAGGGAAGAACGGCGCAGAGGCGGTCGTTTTCTTCGGGACGTGCCACCACGCTGAAGCCGTCGATGTTGGACAGGATGTTGTGATGGGTGAGCATGACCCCCTTGGGCGCGGCGGTGGAGCCACTGCTGAAGAGGATGGTCAGCGGATCTTCCGGACGCCACATGCGGTCACAGACCAGCAGCGAAGCGGGAAGGAGCCTGGCCTTGAGCAGTCCCAACACTTTGTCGAAACCGGAAAGGCCTCCGGCAAGGTCTTCCACGAAAAGCACCCGATCGGGTTTGGGGAGGTCGGGAAACTTTTCCATGACCTTTTTGGAGGTGATCAGGGTGCGCAGGCCGCTTTGTTCCATGGCGGATTGAATGGCCTTGTTGGAGGCAGTGTAATTCAGGTTCACGGCCACGCGAAAATCCATGGCCAAGGCCAGGTTGACCAAAGCGCCCCCGGCGGACGGGGGAATGAGGACCCCGACTTCCTCGGGATCGCCGCTGAGTTCCTTGCGCAGGGCTTTGCGCAGCAGGAGGGCGCCGACGAGGGTGCGCCCGAAGGTCAGCTCTTTGCCGGAGGAGTCGGCAATGGCGAGCTTTTTCCAGTGCCGGCGGGCACTGCGCACGAACGCGCGTCCGGTGGACCCGCGAATGGGCGCGTAGGCGTCCGTGGCGGTGGCCGCCTGGCGCAGGACGGCGGCATGCACCTCCTTCAAACTGGTGTCGGATGGCAGGCGTTCGCCGATGGAGACGGTAATTTGACGTTGGAAATCCCCGGGGTGCAGGATCCGGGGGGTGCCTTGCGCGTAACTTGCCCGGCTTCCGTATCCGCCTTCAATGTATATGGGCACAATGGGGATGTCGGTGTTTTTGACAATCCGCTCGAATCCGGGCTTGAAGGGCAACATATGGCCGGTGCGGGACAGATGACCCTCGGGAAAAATCGCCACCAAATATCCGTCGTCCAGGGCCTTTCGCGCGTTTTGGAGCGATTTGAGGATCTCCTTGGGATTGTCTCCTTCCTGAATGGGAATCACCCCCCCGAGGTGTAGCAGCCGGCGCATCCAGGCGGGTGACTCTTCGATATAGGTGCGGGACATGACGAAGCGTATGCGCCGTTGTTGGATGGCCGTGATCCAGATCGCGTCCATGAGGCTGACGTGATTGCACACCAGCAGTCCGGGACCATGGGCGGGGAGGTTGGGGAGCCCATGGGCGCGCAGCCGATAGAAGCAGCGGGTCATGATCATGACCACGAAACGCACGAAAAAATCGGGGAGGGCGATCAGCGACGCCACCGCCATCACCGCCACCAGCACGGCCATGAAGAGAAAACTTTCCGCAGGCGTCAGCTCCAAAATGGCGGAACACAAATAGAGCAGACCACTGGCCAAAAGCACGCCCACCCAACTCAACCAGCCGGAGGCGGCGATGATTTCCCCCACTTTGTCCGGAGGAGAGCGGAACTGGAGAAATGACTGGACCGGCACGATGAACAGTCCGGCCCCGAAGCCCATGAGCAAGCAGAACCCGATGGCGGTCATCAATGCCCCTTCCGGGAGAAAATACAAGCCGGCGCAACTGATGACCAGCATGATGGAGCCCGTGGGCACCAAGCCGAATTCAATGCCCCGCCGGCTGATTTTGCCTGCCGATAAAGAACCCATGCCGATTCCCAGGGCCACGATCAGGAACAAATACGTGGCCTGCTCCTGATTGGGCAGTCCCAGATGTTCCATGCCATAGGGCAAAATGTTGAACTGAATGAAAGCGGCAATCATCAAAAAATAGGCCGAGGACCAAACCGCGAGGGCCAAAAAACCGTCTCGGTGCACCTCTTTGAGGGTCCGGAAAATGTCCTTGAAAAAGAGGACGCTGGCTTTGGCTTTGGCATTGCCCACCGGGGTCGGCTGGATTTTTTTCGCGGCCAGCCATCCCAAAAGTCCAATGCCCACGCAGCAAAGGCCCACCATGCCATAGCGCCAGGACAATGCGGTGACCACCGCCTCCGCACTGGGGTCAATGTCCGGACCCATTTCCTCCAGGCCGAACAAAAATCCGAAAAAAGCGCTGAGCGCCGGGGCCAGCGTGGTGCCGAAAATGATGGCCAGATAAGTGGCCGCCTGCATGAAACTGTTGGCTCTGGAAATGTTTTCCCGGCCGACCAGTTCGGGGACAATCCCGAATTTGGTGGGAGAAAACAAGGCGCTTTGCACGGACATGAGGAAAACCGTGCCCAACATCAGCCATCCATTGCCCAGCAGAAACGCAAGCGCGCCCAAGGCCATCACCGCGGTTTCCCCCAGTTTGATCGAACGAACGATCTTATGCTTGGGAAAACGGTCGGCCAATACCCCGGCCAAACCGAGAAAGAGCAGAAACGGCAACGCGAAGGCCACGCCCACGATCGCGAAAATCGTGCGTTCATCCATGGGATGCCACGCAATGGTCATGCCATAGACCACCAACAACTTGAAGAGGTTGTCATTCAATGCGCCGCCGAATTGGGCCGCATTATGCCAGTGGAAACTGCCAAGAGGAGAGGGAGCGTCTGTTTTCATGGAGTTTGGGGGGTAGGGGGTTTTGGGAATGGGATTTTGGATGCCGGACGTTAGTTGGCTTCATGGTCGGGACCCTTGATGTTTTTTCGTAACCATAATGCAACCCTATCGGATTCGCGATCAAAATGTAAGTCCAGAGGCAAAACGTGTCCGGCTTCCTTTTGCTCGCGCAGGGTTTTCACGGGGGCGTCCAGTTTTTCAAACCAGGCCCGGGACACATCGGAGCGCACCACCCGGTCTTCTCCGGGAAGCACCAGGCAAACGGGGAGGTCCACCCGGGCTTCCTGCTCCATGAAGTCGTCCATAAGGTCGTATAAGACATCGAACACATGCAGGGGAACAAAGGGGTCCCGTTCGGTTTTGGGCCTGGGTTCTCCGACGCGGGCATCATCTTGAAACAGACTTTCCACCACCATGTCATCCGGAAGAATTGCGCTGCCGATCGCATGCCAGCGTCGGGTGGGCAAAATCGGACTGCGGGCATCCGAGACCGCGAACATGGGGGCGTATAAAATCAGGGCGTCGGCGTTCAGTCGACCGGATTGGGCCATGAATCCGGCCAGACACGCGCCCATGGAGTGGGCCATGACCACCACGTGCTCGTGCCCGGCCTGCAATTGGGCCACTTCGGTTTCGATTTTCATCAGCCAATCCTTCCGTTCGATCCCGCGTTTCACCTCCACGGGTTCGCCCCAGCCCGGCAAACGAATGGCGCGACAATGAAACCCCTTGTTGGCCAATGCGGGGGCCAGACCCTTCCATGCCCCGGGACCATCACCAAAACCGTGAATCATCAAAATCGCTGTTTTTCCTTCTCCCTGGTGAAATTCCTCGGCAAAATCGGCCACATCGTCCTCATTGCGCGTGACCTTTCGTTCCCATCGGTTGTAACGCGCGTTGAATATCGCGCAGGCGCCGAGCGGAAGCAACAGCAATCCGGCCAAAATGCGGAAAAAACGGGTGAGTCGGGATGTCGTTTTGTCTTTCATGCTTCCACTCTACACCATTGACAATAATATTGTCAAACAATTCGATGAAATTTTTTTTGGTTTGTGGCCCCGGGCCCCGCAAAAGTCCAAATGACAGTCAAACGGATGGATCTGCCAGATGTGCATCTGTGGACGTGATCCGAAAAATCACCCGTGCAGGAAACAAAAAAGCCTCCCGGGTTGGGGAGGCTAATGCTGGGGCTTCGCCCGCGAATACGGGGGAAATGGATCTCTGATGGCGAATGAGGCGTCCTCCCTTCTCTGCGGCGAAGCCGCTCAGTATTACATCCTCCCGTCCAAATATTTGCCTTTTTCCTCGTGGCTGAGTTCCGGGAGCACGCTGAGGTACAGTTCTACGATTTTCGCTTTTTCCCAGGGTCCGGGGCTGTTGCGAATCCGGCGGATTCCGGCCTCGAAGGCGTCGAGGGTCGCCGAGTCGAAGTCGGGCCGGTTTTTGATCACCCCGAGGCTGTGGAAACGTTCGAAATCCAGGGTTTCACTCCCCATGAAAAACTCCTCGAATGCTTTTTCGCCGGTGGTGTCGCTTTCGAAAAAATACACCGGCCACTTGCGTTGCGCGATGAGTTCGGCCGCCCGGTCCCGGGCCTCGTCCTCGGAGACGCAGGGAACCGGTTCGTAGCCGTGTCCCTCCAAAAATCGCACCGCGATGTCGGAAAATTTGGTCAGTTCCAGTTCGCCGTCCTGATGCGGGAAGAAAATATCGAGGTTTTCACCGAAAACCGCCGACATCATGCACAGCTCACCCGACTCTTGCGGGGTCACGAAGTAGCGCTTCACGTCGTCCGGCGCCGAGATCGGCTGACGTTTCATGAGCCGTTGGTTAAAGCCGTGCAACAGCGAGCCGTCGCTAAAGGCCACGTTGGCGAAACGGGCCATGGACACGGGGATGTTGGCGGATTCCCGGTGGAGGAATTTCTCCATGATGCGCTTGGAACCGCCCATGAGATTGACCGGATTCGCGGCCTTGTCGGTCGACACCGCGAAATATTTTCGCGCCCCCATGGCGGCGGCCTGGCGAACGGTTTTCACGGTGTTGAAGACGTTCACCTCCAGCATGCGCATGAGCGTGTAGGGATCTTTTTCGCTGCGGACGTGCTTGAGGGCGGAAAGGTTGCAAATCATATCGTAGTCGGGTTGCGACTCGATAAAGGCGTCGAAATACCGGCTGTTCACGTCCAAGGGCAGGGTCTGGAAATCGCCGGAGCCATAGCCGAGGGTACTGCGAATGTCGCGCACCAGTTCGACCAGGTTGTTTTCGCTGATGTCGACCACATGCAAGGCTCGGGGATCGCGTTTGAAGAACTCGCGCGTCACCGCCTGTCCGATGGTGCCCGCGCCGCCAATGACAAGGATGCGGGAAGCGTGAATACGCTCCCGCAGCTCTGCTTCGTGAGCGGAAATGTCGGAATCAAAAAGAGGGCGGGTACGGCCGATGGTTTTTAGGATATTCATGGGGAAGGGATATGGTTGGCTGCCCTTCGGCAGGCTCAGGGCGCGGATACGGGATGAGTGCGAGGCAAGCTCGCTGGATAAGCGGCAGCAAGCTGCCTGGATAAGGGAGAAGGGAACGAAAAAACGGAGCACGGACATTCCTGTCCGTGTCCTAACGATGCGACCAATGAATTTGGTATTAAAAACGGGGCCACCGGTGTGTACAGTCCGGTTGGGCGTATACAACTTCAGTGGTCGGAAGG
>PXAS01000234.1 GCA_003565815.1 PVC group bacterium | reverse complement strand
GTATGCCGGAATAACGGTACGCCGTGTGACGTTTCCGCATGTCCCCTGGCGCTTGGGTTTTACGAGCGTCTCAACGACGCCATGGCGGAATGGCGGGAACAGGCCGCCAAAGACACCGCCGCCTGGCAGCGCGTGGCTGAAAACCACAGGCTGTGTCCATTTGCGTTCATGATGCATGCCGCCCGGGAGGCCGACATTCTGATCGGCGACGTCAACCATGCCCTCGATCCCACCGCCCGCCTGCATTTTCTTTTCGGGACGAAACCCGAAACCACCGCCCTCCTGATCGACGAAGCCCATCATCTTCCCGAACGAAGCCGGGAAATGTACTCCGCCGAACTCGATCTCGCCGAACTCGGGAAAATTTTGCGGGGTCTGTCCCCGAATTTAAGGGGTCTGTCCCCGCATCTGCGCCGGGTCCAACGCGCCGCGCGCGAAGTGGACCTGTTTGACGGCATCACCGAAACCCCGCCCCGGGAATTGGCCGAAGCCTGCCGCCGCGCCGCCGAAGCCGTCGACCTTTCTTACGGGGCCTGTCCCCGTTTGGCGGAGGACCCCCGGCCCGCGCTTGCCCGTGTTTTGCGGGGCTTTTGGCTCGGCGTGGAACGTCACGGCCCCGCCCATGTCGTCTATCGGGACGGGCAAGTGCTGCATCATTTCTGTCGCGACGCGGCGGAACCCGTGGGGGCGGATCTCGACGCCGTCCACGCGGCCATTCTCTTTTCAGCCACCCTGCGGCCCATGGGGGTGTTTCGACAATTGACCGGGTCCACTCCTCGCGATCAGGAACTGGTCCTGCCATCTCCCTTTGATCCCGAACGGTTTTCCTTGAGTCTGGAAACCGACATTCCCGTGGTCTATCGCGCCCGCGGACCGGCCACCTATGACCGGCTTGTCGCCCGCATCCGGCGATTTCTGGAGGAGCGGCCCGGAAAAACCATTGTGTACCTGCCCTCGTTCGAGGTGCTGGAAGAAATTCGAAAGCGGCTGCCCACCGACGATCTCTGGTTGGGGCCCGTTCTGGCACAGCCCCGCGGCCTGCAGGAAGCCGAAAGCGTGAGCTTTCTGAAACCCTTTCGGGAAGACGGCGGCCCTATTACCGCTTTGGCGGTATTAGGGGGCGCGCTCAACGAAGGCATCGACCTTCCCGGCGAGGCGTTGACCGGGGTCATCGTGGTCAGCATCGGACTCCCGGCCGTGACGCCCCGCCGTGAAATCCTCCGAAACTACCATCAAGCCCGCGGCGAAGATGGATTTGTCCTCGCCTACACTTTCCCCGGCCTGCTCCGCGTGTTGCAAGCGCTCGGACGCGTCATACGTGGTCCCGAAGACCGGGGCCGCGCCCTGCTCATCGACCCCAGGTTCGAGCATCCGTTTTATCGGGAGTTTCTGGGCTCAAGCCTCGGGCGGGGTTGACCCGGAACTATTATCGAAACGAATCCACTGGTCATATAACGGGCTCGTTTTGATGCGCGCCTTATCGGAAAAATGGTCTTTGGGTTCCCGTTGACACGCCACCAAGCCCCACCTTTCAAAGTTTCTCAACAGGTAAAAATCCAGAATGTTGTGCAATTTGCTATATATATTGTCCGCGAGGGCCTCCTGGAGGCAATCGAGGGTGTACGGGTTCAGCACTTTTTCCGGGAGGTCCACCAGCGGGGTCCAAGAACGGGCGATCCGTCCCAAGTTATACAACACGTAAGCGACATCGTTTTGGATCACGTCAACCCCATCCGGGTAATGGGTCATGTGCCCGAGGTTGTATTTCCGGAAATAGCTTGTGAACAGCAGTGCCGCCAACTTTCCGGCCTTCTCCTCTTTCAGAAGGGGCAGCTTGTTCTTCGGCACCACGAAACGTCCCTTGTTTTTCCGCAACATGCCCGAAAGCTCCAGAACAATCCGGGCCCGCCAAACCGGCATGGAATCCGATTCGTTCATCACCTTGGCGTACTTGAAAAACTTCCTTTGTTCCGTCTCCGTCATAAACCAGCCCACCACATCCGCCACCACGGTCCGCTTCAGATATCCGTTCACCGTCAACGCCAGTCCGCCCTTTTCCACCGCATAGAGCAACAGGTTGCGCATCCCGGTGAATACCGGGGCGGCGGACAAAGTCGACAAAGGAAGGTCCGACCCCAATTTCAGCGGACAGTTCGGGGTGTTCCACTCCAATCGATACAACCGATACAGTGACTCCGGCGTAAAACCGCCAAGTTTCGGATTGGGCGTGAAGTTGTGGGCGTCCATGAATTCACGCATCACCCGATTCAGCTCCTCCGGCGTTGCAAACTCGTCTTCAGGTTCCAATGGTTTGATCATAATGAATTTCTTTACACGAGATCATGGAATTTGTCCATGGCGAGCAAGCGCCGGATGATGAATTTTTGAAAAGAAGGTCTCCCCGCGCTTTTCCGACGATCGGAAGCCTTTTTGAAAACGGTTCCGAGCGTCGGAAAACCCGTTTCTACTCACGTGACCTTCGGATTTTCGCACCTTTTGCCCCTTTCCGTTCCGTGTTCGGCGCGGAAGGACACGGACAGGAATGTCCGTGCTCCGTTTGGATTCCACGGGCGGGCTATGCTTCGAGATCCCCTTTCCAGGAGTTCGCGAGATCCACGAGAAAATCGTGGGAGGCCTGGCCGGGCATGGCGTAGGGGTCCAGTTCGGGGGTGCTGGAATATTGGAGGGTCAATACTTTGTCCACTTTTTTGGCTGAAACGAAGGCCATGCTCCATGCGCCGAATTCGCGGCGGACGATTTCGCGGTAGCAGAGGATGATCACATCGCTGTGGCGTTTGTCGGCGATGATGGTGGCGTACAGGTGGTTGACGGCGGCGCGGGAACCTTCGAGGCATTGCAGAAAAAAGCGTTTGTCGCGGCAGAGGATGCCGGTAATCCCCAGTTTACGGTTGTTTTTACGGGAGGAGTCGAGAATCTTTTTCAGGGATTCCGCGTCACAGTCGGGACTGAGTCTGCTGACATAAATAAGTTGTACCAGATCCATAATGATTCTCTTGTTGGTGTTCCCAGGATGTCGAATACATGCCAGTGTACGCTGATCCGTGGCGGATAAGCAAGCGGAAATGGGCTTGAGTTATTCTATCCGAACCACGGTGCGGCCCCGGGTTTTGCCGTTGCGCATGTTCTCCAGGGCTTCGGCGGCATCGGCGAGGGGAATTTCCCGCGCGAGTTTGTCCAGGCAATCGGGTTTCCAGTCGGTGGACAGTTTGTGCCAGATCTCTTTTTTCATGGGCATGGGGCATTCGGCGCTGTCGATGCCGATGAGGGACAGGCCCCGTAAAATGAAGGGGAAGACATTGGTGTGCAGTTCGCTGCCGGTGATCATGCCGCAGCAGGTGATGATGCCCCGGTGCCGCATGGATCGGGTCAGTACTTCCAGGGTGTTTCCGCCGATGGTTTCGACCGCGCCCGCCCAGCGTCCTTTGAGCAAGGGTTTGCCGGTGTCTTCGGTGAGGGCGTTCGCGTCCAGGAGGCTTGTGGCGCCCACATCGAGCAACCAGGCGGCTTGTTCGGGGTTGCGCGTGGAGGCGAGTACGGTGAATCCGGCCCGGGCCAGCAAGGCGATGGCCACGCTGCCCACCCCGCCGGTGGCGCCGGTGACCACGACTTCTCCCGCTTCGGGTTTCAGTCCATTTTGCAAAAGCCGGTACAGGCATTGTGCGGCGGTGAATCCGGCCGTGCCCAGAATCATGCAGTCCCGCAGGGACAGACCCCGAGGTTTGGGGATCACCCATTCCGAGGGCACGCGGATATACTCGGCCAGTCCGCCGGGGGTATTCATGCCGAGATCAAATCCCACCACCATAACTTCGGTGCCTTTTTCAAAATCCGGGGATTCCTCGATCACCCCGGCCGCATCCACGCCGGGCGTGTGTGGATAATTTCGGGTAATTCCCTTGTTTCCGGAAAAACTGAGCGCGTCTTTATAATTCAACGAGGACCACTGCACCCGGATGAGGGTGTCGTGTTCCGGCAGTTCGGCGATTTCTCGTTGAACGATGGCGGCTTCGAACTGTTTGGGGGCGGTTTCGGTGACGAGGAGTGCTTTGAAGGACATATGAACCCCATATCAAATTCCTATCGAATGAAAAGGGTATTTCTGAACTGGATGCCGCTCGAAATGCACTTTGAGAAATTCAACCACCGATGTACACTGATTTCCACTGATCTTGGGTTTTGGCTTGGGTTGTGCGGGGCGAAAGGGGACAGGAGC
>PXAS01000365.1 GCA_003565815.1 PVC group bacterium | reverse complement strand
ATTCCAAGGGAATGGTTTATCGAAATTTCCGCAGAGCGGGAGCCGAATTCGTAATCGTAATCCTGATCGTAATCGTGCTCGAAAAACCGGTTTTGGGTTTCGATTACGATTACGATTACGATTACGAGTACGAGTATGAAAAAAACCGATTGGGGTTCATAGCGAGTCAAGTTGACAAGAATATTCGTATAACTCCTGGTGCTAAGAACTTATTACAAAACTCCGTGCAACCCTGCGGGGGGACGACACCATCCGAAGGGAGTATTGACTTTCCGCTGAAAAATGCGAAGGGGAAATGACAAACCCCCACCCCTCGAAACGCACAAACCGCAACGCTTGAGTCCCACTGAATGAGTAGACCGTCGAAAAAAAGAAACCCCCGCCGAAAACGAAAATCCTCAACACCCCCGAAACCAACCTGCCGCGCCCTGATGAGGGTGGACGCCAGCAAGATTCGGAAAAAAGCGATTACGGATTGCAAACGCAGTCGGACGACCTTTGAAAAGGCGGAGCGGGAACTGATGGAGTACGAAGAGACGCATCTTCCCGCATACAACCAATGGGTGCGCACCGGATGCGGACCCTTGATCGAGGAAATGAAATCCATTCGGGCGGAAATCGAAATGTTCGAAACCCAACTGGATTTGATCTATGATTTTTCTGAGCTCATGCATTGGAGTCCCCTCCGGGCGGGTGACCTTTTTGTGCGGAATCGCGCGGAGTTTGATCGCTTGCTTTCCGAAGCCATGGAGGAAAAACGCAGGGAGGATGAGGCGGCGCGGGTCAGACTCGAAGAGGCCATGGAAGAATTCAAGGCGGATTTTTATTGCGATTTGAGTGAGTTCTTGGATGAAAACTTCGACCGGTTGGATGAATTCGCCTCTTATATGGGCTATGAGGCTTTGAAAGCCAAAGTGGTGGAAATCCTGACCGAGCACATCCCGTTTTCCGAAGATGTTTATTTACGAATCCTCCATGACCCGAAGTTGGACGAGGTGTTCGAATCCTGCGGGTTCCACGAGGAAGACCACGAAGAGGACGGGGACGATTTTTTGGAGGACATGGATGAGGTGTCCGAGGATCTCAAACGTGAGTACGAAAAATTCATGGCGTTGATGACGGGGAAGCCGATTCCGCCGGAGCCGGAGGATACCGCCGCGCGGATCAAGGCGTTGAAACGGGAAATGGCCTTCGCGTTGCATCCGGATCAGGCCGGCGGGGACGATCCGAAAAAACTGGCCTTGTGGCACGAAGTGCAGGCCGCCGCCGATGCCGGGGATTTGGACCGCTTGGAAGTGTTGCATGCGCACTTGCAAGTCATGGACGGCGAACTCAGTCCGGAGACCCCGGTCTCAAAACTTCAAAAAATCACGCAAATGTATCGGGAATCCCGCAATGCCTTGCGCCGTAAAATCCGCAGGTTGCGCCAGGAACCCGCCTGGGAATTCAAGCGGAAATCGGATGGGCAAAAACAAAAGATCCTGCGGCACCATCAAAGTGTTTTGCAAGAAGAGAAAGAAGACTTCCAAGACGAACTTTCCAATTTGCGGATGGAGTTTCAACGGGTCACACATTCGCCCAAAAAACGGAAAACGGCGCCCAAACCCAAGCCGCCTCCCCGGCCGGAGCCGGAGCCGGAACCTTTCGATCCCCGTCAGAACACGTTTGATTTTTTCTGAGTGTCCTCCGCACTTTTCTGCGTGTCGCCCGGTTTTTTTCTCGCGGCGTACAAGACTTCGTGGGTGATGACGCTCTGGCGTATGGTGAGTCCGAGTTCCTCGGCGAATTCCAGGAGGCGCTGCATGTTTTCCGGGTTGATGTTCGTCGTGACGATCACCTCGTCGATGTTTTTTTCCAGCGCCAACGCGGGCAAATCCTTTAAAGCGCCGAGCACCGGGTGACCGTGGACGAAGGACTTGCGCAAATGGGGGTCGTCATCAATGAGGCCAATGAGCTGATATCTGCGCCTTTTGGACGAGTCGTCGAAACTTTCCGCGCGGGAGAGGAGGGTGTATCCATATCCGGCGCCATACACCAAGGTGCGGGGGATGCGTTGCGACATGTATTTTTTTTCTTGTCGTTCATGATAGTGCATGAGGTCCTGGACCAATCGGGGGAAGACGCGCAGGCCCACCATCGGCGGCAGGGCCAGGGCCAGCAACACGAGGCCGATGAGAATGGCCTCTTCCGTGGTATGGTTTTGGGGAATGGTGGACAGGGCGATGCCCAGCAACAAACCACCCCCGGCAAGCAAAAGGAAATAAAAATAATCCAGGGCGCGGGCGCGACTCCAGCGGGGACGGTAATAGCGCATGGCCCAGATGAGCACCAAGGGGCCGGCCACGATGGGCGGCGCGGATTCCCGCAACAATCTTGTGAGGGAAAGATTCACAAGCCCCGGACGGCCCAAGGCATGCAAAAGAAACAAAGCGATGACGACAAACGCAATGTCAAAAAGCGGCAAAAGGCTGCCAATCAGCTTGCGTTTTCCCGGGCGTCGGATGCCGTCCACGATCATGCGTCCGCTGTCGGTCATTTCCACGGTGGCCAGGTACCGGAGGAGCACGAAGGAGCCCGCGAAAAAGCCGACGGTGAAAATGGCGAGGCGGTAATCCTGGCCGAATACCCACAAAAGTCCCGCCCCGAAAACCGTGGCTTGAATGATGTAAAGCGTGACGGCCACGCGCTTTTGGGTGAGGCCTTGTCTGGCCAGCCGATGATGAATGTGATCGCGGTCGCCCCGGGTCACTTTTGATTCTTTGTCCACGGCCTTGCGTACGGACCGCCGCCAAATGGCAAGGCCCGTATCCATCAAGGGCACGCCCATGGTCAGGATGGGAACAATCAGCATGATGGTTGCCGCGCTTCTGGCACTGGCCCCCAGGGTGATGGAAATCAGCAAAAAGCCGATCAACATGCTGCCGGTGTCTCCTAGAAAGACCTGGGCGGGATGAAAGTTGTAGCGGAGAAATCCGAGGCAGGCACCGGAGAGAATCAGGCTGCACAGGGCCATTTCAAAATTGCCAATGATCAGGTTCAGGCCCGTGAGGCCCAGTCCGGTGATCGCCCCCAAACCGCCGGCCAGTCCGTCCATGCCGTCAATCAAGTTGTACGCATTCATGGCGGCCACGTAAATGAAGACGGTTGCGGCGAGGTCCAACAGATCATGTACCTCGATGCCGAGGAAACGGTTGAGTCGTATTCCCAATTGCCAGGCCACGGCGGCGGCGATGATTTGGCCGCCGAGTTTTAATAGCGGCGTGATTTCAAAGCGGTCATCCAGGACCCCGAAAAAAACCACCAACGTACAGGTGATGATGACCGCGTGCGCCCAGGTCAGGAATTGTGTGCTGGGAAGGTGGAGAAAGTCGGGCAAGGTCAACAGCCAGATGCTGACGACAAAGGCGAGGTACACGGCCAGCCCTCCGCTGCGGGGGGTGGGTTTCTCGTGTTGCCGGCGTCCGCCGGGCAGATCGACCATCCCGGACCAGTGTCCGATTCTCATGGCAAGCGGGGTCGCCAGAAATGCGATCACCAAAGAGGAGAGCGCGGCAAAGATTAAATCTAGCGATTTTTCCAGAAGCATAAGATAAAGCCGAAAAGAGGGGGGAAGGCTAAAAAAGACGACAATTTCCCGGGTTAGAGAATGTCTCCGGGTTGATACGTTCTGGCTTCAGGGGCTGTATTCGTCAATTTCTCGGTGTCGGCGAGAAATTGCTCCACTTGGAGGTTGGCGGCCCCCGTAAGGGCGGCGGCATTTTCAATAATGGATTCGATTTGGTCATGATCAAGTCCCAGGCGCGGATCATTACCCAGACGGGCGACCAAATCGTTCCGCGCGATTTTGCCCTGGCGCAAGTCGAGCACAGTGGAAACGGCGTGTTCTTTGATGGCTTCGTGGGCGGCTTCCCGCCCGGCGCCCGCGCGTACGGCCTGCATGAGGAGGGTGGTGGTGGCCAAAAAGGGGAAATAGTGTTGGTTTTCCCGGGCAATGACGGCCTCGTACCAGTCAAACTGCTTCAGAATGGTCAAAAAGGTTTCAAAAAGTCCGTCCAAGGTGAAAAAGGCGTCCGGCAACATCACCCGGCGCACCACGGAACAGGAGACATCGCCTTCGTTCCACTGGTCGCCCGCCAAGCCTTCTGCCATGCCGAGGTATCCTTTGAGAATCACGTGAAATCCGTTCACCCGTTCGCAGCTGCGGCTGTTCATTTTGTGTGGCATGGCCGAAGAGCCGACTTGCCCCTTGGCAAAGCCTTCGGAGGCGGTTTCATGTCCGGCCATGATGCGGAGGGTTTTGGCGAAACTGCCGGGGCCCGAAGCCAGTTGCACCAGGCAACTCACGACGTCAAAATCCAGACTGCGGGGGTACACCTGGCCGACATTGTGCAACAGGCGGGAAAAGCCGAGGTGATCCACCACCCGTTTTTCCAAGGCGCGCACCTTCTCGACATCCCCTTCAAAGAGGGTGAGTTGATCCAATTGGGTGCCCACCGCGCCTTTGAGCCCGCGAACCGGATACCGGAGCAGGAGGTCATCGAGCCGTTCCACCGCACAGAGCAAATCCTGGCCGAACATGGCCACGCGTTTCCCGAGCGTGGAAGGCTGGGCGGCCACATTGTGGGTACGGGCGGTGATCACCTGATTGCGGGTGCGCTCGGCCAATTCGCCCAATTGGTGGAGCACGGCAATGCTTTTGAAGCGAATCAACTCCAAGCTGCGCAGGACCTGCAACTGCTCCACGTTTTCGGTAAGATCCCGGCTGGTCAGACCTTTGTGAATGTGTTCGTGTCCGGCGAGGGCGCAGAAAGACTCAATGCGGGCTTTCACGTCGTGACGGGTGACCGCCTCTCGCCGGCGAATGTCCTCGAGGTCAATCTCATCGAGAACGGCGGTATAGGCTTCGATGACCCCTTCGGGGATTTTCAGGCCAAGATCCCGTTGCCCTTTCAGCACCGCAATCCAAAATTCCCGTTCCATCCGGACTTTTCCACGGGCGGACCAAAGGTCGCACATGGCGGGAGAGGCGTAGCGTTCGGCGAGGACGTTGAGAATGGGTTCAGTCATGGGGGTCGTGTTCAAGGTTGGCGTTGTCAAATCGTATGGGGAGGAGGTCGTCCAGGGTGTAAGTCCGGTGGATGCCGGAGGGAGTGGCCAGGAAGACGGGCAGATCGCCCTTGGCAAATTCCGAGAGCACTTGCAAGCAAAGCCCGCAAGGAGGTGCGGGCGTGGCGGTCACCAGCACCAACGCGGAAATGCGCGTGTCGGGGCCGTGTTCCGCAACCGCGCGGCAAACGGCCACGCGCTCGGCGCACAAGGTTCCCCCATAACTTGCGTTTTCCACGTTGCATCCCGAAATCACCGCTTCGGACCCGACGATCGAAAGCGCGGCCCCGACCCGATAGCCCGAATATGGGGCATGGGCGTTTTCGCGGGCGCGTACCGCCGCTTTCCAAAGCGTTTTTTCATCCGGGTTCATGGCGGGGACTCTATGCGGTTCTTTCACAAAGGGAAAGGAAAATATCCCTCGGCACAACCTCCGATTTGCATAAGACGGCCCCATGAGCTTGTGCGGATTCCACGCAAAGATCTCACCGATTCAGGATAAGGTCTTTGACAATTTCGGCGATTGCCTTTATGGAAAGTCTTTTTGTGTATTTCCACTGGTTTTCCCGCATTTCCAACCCGCTTCCCACCCCGTTTCCAGGAGACACCCATGGCGCGATCCTTTGAAGTCAAACGCAACAACGAACATTTATATTGGTCCATCGGTCTGCTGATCCTTTCCCTTTGGTGCATTCGGGACGGATGGTTCCCGCCCGAAAGCAAAATCGAAAAATATCCGGACGTGCCCACGGAAACCTGGTCATTGGCTTTGGATTACGAATTTTATCGGTTTAACCGCGTGACCGCCGTGATCACCGGCATTGCCAGTGGCGTGCTTTTGGTCATGTATCGCCTGGTGAACCGTTAGGAATACGACCATGATCATCGTTCTCAAACTCAATCCGACCCCCGAGGATGTGCGCACCGTGGAGGACCATGTGCGGGATTTGGGCTATGCGCCGCATACCCTCAATGGGGAAGTGCGCACCGTGATCGCCTGTATTGGCGATGAAACCCACCATGCGGATTTGCATGCCCTGCTCAATTTGCCCATGGTTTCCGAAGTGATTCCCATTCAAAAAAAATTCAAATTGATCAGCCGGGAAGTCCATCCCGATCCCATGCCGGTGTCGGTGGGGGATTTGCGGATCTCCGGGGACTCCTTTCATGTGATCGCCGGCCCCTGCGCGGTCGAATCCATGGAACAAACCCTGTCCACCGCCCGCTTCGTGAAACAATCCGGCGCCACCCTACTCCGGGGAGGGGCGTACAAACCCAGAACCTCTCCCTATGATTTCCAAGGGCTTGGACGGGACGGCTTGAAGATTCTCGCGGATGTGAAGGCAGAAACCGGACTGCCCGTGGTGACGGAACTGGTCAGTGAACGGGACGCCGAGGCGGTGGCGGAGGTGGCCGACGTGATTCAGATCGGAGCCCGCAACGCGTTGAATTACGCCCTGCTGACCGAGGCGGCCCAAACCGGACGCCCGGTTTTGCTCAAACGCGGCTTGTCCTCCACCCTGCAGGAATGGCTTTTGGCGGCGGAATACATCGCCAAACAAGGCAACCCGAACATCATTCTTTGCGAACGGGGCATCCGTACCTACGAAACCGCGACCCGGAACACCCTCGATTTGAGCGCCGTGGCCGCCGTGAAGCGCGAAACCGGTCTGCCCGTGTTCGTGGACCCCAGTCATGCCGCCGGCCGTTTGGATTTGGTGCTGCCCCTGGCGCGGGCCGCCGTGGCCGTGGGCGCGGATGGGTTGCTGGTCGAGGTGCATCCCGATCCCGAACATGCCCTCAGCGACCAGGCCCAGCAAATGACCTTTGATGTGTTCCGCGAATTTGTCGATGGCATAAAGCCTTACGTGCAATTGACCGGACGCGATCATGCCTTCTGATTCGCGGTTTTTCGCCTGTCAACTCTCCAGTTCGTCGATTCGTTCCAAGGCTTCGCTCAGCTTTCTTTTCAGTTCGGCGCGCTGTTGTTCGAGTTTGATGCTTTGATCGGCCAGCACCTGTTGGTTTTTGAGGACCTCCTGCAACTGGGCGTCCTGATCTTTGAATTCCTCGTCCAATCTGGCGAGTTTCTTCTCCAACGCGGCTTCGCGTTTTCTGAGTTTTTCCTCTGTTTCCGCCAAGGCCGTGCGCATTTTTTTGGCCTCATCCTCCCACAGGGTCCCCTGATCACGGGTGGTCCGCAAATCGGTTTCCAGTTGGTCTTTTTCGGTGCGCAATTCCTCCAGAAGCTTGGTGTGCTCGTCCCGGGTCTGTCTCAATTCCTCTTCGCTCCGGTTGAGTTCCTCGGCGTGTTGTTCCCGCAAGGCAGCGACTTCCTCCTCGTGCCGGGCGCGTTCGTCCGCCAGTTCCCCCTCCAACCTGCTGCGCTCGGACTCCAGCTCCTCACGGGACCGGTTCAACGCCGCCGTCAACTCATTCCGCAGGGTTTCCAGTTCCCCCTCGAGCCGGACGCGTTCGGTTTCGCGGTCCTTTTGCAAGCCGGCCACTTGTTCGGCCCATTCCGTTTTCAGGGTGGCCAGGGCCTCCTGATCATCCAGATGCCGTTGCTCGGCCACTTGCTTTTCCCGATCCAGGGTTTCCGCTTTGTCGCCCCAGGTTTCCAAATCCTTTTGTAAGGCCGCAAGTTCGTTTTGATACCGTTGGTGGGCCTCATCCTTTTCTTTTTGCAAGGCGTCCAGATTTTTGGTGATTTCCGCCTTCTCCCCCTCAAGACGGGCGACTTCCTGACGATGTCGCCCTTCGGCGTCCTCTTTCTCTTTGTGCAGGACCTCGGCCTTCTCCGTCAATTCCGCATGAACTTTTTCCAAGGCCTCGATTTTTTTCCGGTGGGCTTCGCCATCGCTTTCCTGTTGCGCTTGAAGCTTTTCGGCTTTTTCGCTCCAGACGCCGAGTTCCTTTTTCAAGGCCGCCAATTCCTTGCGGTATTTCTCCTCCTCCGCATCCTTTTCCTGTTGCAGGGCCACCGCTTTTTCCGCCCACGCCCCCTGGTCGTTTTCTAGGGAGGCCAGTTCTTCGCGGTATTTGGCTTTGGATTCGTCTTTTTCCTTTTGCAAACGCTCCACGGTCTCCGTGAGTTCGGCCTGCTCCTTCTTGAGCTTGCCGATGTATTTGGCGGCTTCCTTGAGACGCCCGGCGGCTTGCCGCAACAGCCCTGTCGCCTGGTCCATGTCCTCCCCATGTTCGGACGTCGCGGATTTTTCGAGTTCAAAATGGGCGCCCAGCTCATCGAGAAACTTCGTGGCCGCGGGAATCTTTTTCACATGGTCCAGCAGTTCACTGGTACGCCGGTTCGCCTTGGTCAGACTTTCCAAGGTCAGGTTCATCCGCCGTTCCAAGAGGCGATTTTTCTTTTTCGCTCTTTCCAGCGCGTGCCTGGCTTTTTCCAGTTCATCCGTGTTTTGCGGGGGTGCGGTCCCGGTTTCCGGGCCAATGGACTGCAATTTCTGCTTGAGTTGCTTCCGATCCGTTTGCGCCCGGATATAATCTTCTTTGCGCTCCTCGTGCTCGACTTCCAGTTCCCATAGCTCCTTTTGGGTTTGCAGAATCAGCGACTCGATTTCCCGGATGCGCTTGTTGCGGGTTTTCACCATTTCCACGGCATCATTCAACAACCCCGCCTTGGTCTCCAGTTCGCGGCGATACGGATCCACGCTCAGCGAGATCGCCTTGGTGATCTTTTCCGCGTCATGCTGGGCGCCTTTCGCATAGGGCGCCTGATCCCCGTTGCGTTTCAACGGCGATTCCGAGGGGATGAGAATCAATTTTTGGCACTTCGGGCAATTGACCTGCCCCCCCGCGACTTCCTCTTTCACGGCCAAGGGCGCACAACAAACCGGACAACAAAATTCTATCAGCATAAGACTCCAGCAAAAAGGGTGATTGGCGTTGGTCGACAATCTTGAATCCTCTTAAACCTCAATAATTCCCAAACGTCAATGTCGAGATCAATTTACCGTGAAAAATTCCACCCGTTTGATCTTGTGCCTTTCGGGAAAATCCGCTTTCCTCCGGCCCATGAGCGCCTCCAAAAAAATCCTCATCCTGTTTTCCCTGCTTTGCACGGTGATTTTGGTGAATTTTCTGATCTTTGGCGAAAATTACGAGCAGTTGTTTTCCATGGAACGAAGCGGGGATTTCCTGCGCGAATACGGAACCCTTGCGGGGCTGGTGGGGGCGGGGTTGTTGGTCGTGGACTTGGTGTTGCCGATCCCCAGTTCCGGCGTGATCGGGGGACTGGGCGCGGCTTTGGGGGTGGGCGCGGGATTTTTCTGGGGCTGGTGCGGCCTGGTGGTCTCGGCCTTCACCGGGTATGGCATCGCCCGGTTGGGCGGTGAAAAATGGGCCAATCGCTTGGCTTCCCCCGAAGAACAACGGCGGTTCCAGCATATGTTTGACACTTGGGGCGGACTGGCACTGGTCAGTTCCCGCATGCTGCCGATTTTACCGGAAGTCCTCAGTGTCTTGGCGGGCCTTTACCGCATGCATTTCTCCCGTTTCGTGCTCGCCACCCTGCTCGGCGCGATTCCTCCGGCGTTTGTGTATGCTTGGCTGGGGGCACGGGCTCGCGAACATCCCGGACCCGCCCTCTGGGCGCTGGTGGGCATGACCGTCTTGGCCTGGTTCGGGTTTTTGGCCGTCAAAAAGCGCTATGGCGGGGAAGAACCGGAGTTATAACAGCTCGCCGCTTTGTATGCCGGCTTCCCGCAGGGCCTTGAGCGTGGAGGTGCCGACGGCCAGCCATTCGCGATCCGCCCGCAGTTCCTCCGGGAACCGCGTGAAATAGGCGTGAACGGCACTGCCGGCGGTGAAAATCACCCGTGCAAACGGACGCAAGGGCAGATGTTCGGGCGCGGCGGGGGTATTGTGGTAGAATCGGGTCGCATCCAATTGAATGCCCTTGTCCGCCAATGCCGCCTGACGGTCCCGGATGGGGGACTGATCCGAAGTGGGATAGCCGTACAGACCCCGCCAGTCCCCGGACAATTCCGACAAGGCGGCGGCGCCACCGAACCCTTCGGGAAAGGCGTCCGCTTTCAGCCCCCGCCGTTCCAGGGCTTTGGCCGTCAAAGGCCCTACCGCCAATAATTTTTTCCCCGCCAGAAGCCGCGTGTCCCCAATGTCCATGAGGGTATCGAGCACCAAATTGACGGCAAAACCCGAGGGGAAAATGATGCCGTCCCATTCCCGCAACCCTTTCTTCAGCGCCGCCTTCCGCACCTCCGGATCGACCGGAGTCAATTCAATCATGGGGAAGTGCAAGAGCGGGCCATGGCGGAGGAATTTTTCGGGGTCTGTCCCCGTAAACAAGGTGGTGGGCACCTGGTGTGGGATCGGGCCGATGAGCAATACGGCGGGCGCGGCAAGCGCTTGCGCGTGTATCCCCTCCAACGTGGCGTGTAGGTGGCGTTCGTTCGGATTGCCCAGATCCATGCCAGCGGTGACCGGGGTGGCGGGCGGCCAGCCGGCGTCCAGCAAGCGCCCGCGAATTGCGGCAATGTCCCGCACGCCCATGTAAATGGCCAAGTGACCGTGTTCGGGGGCCAGGGAGGGAAGCGGGTGATCCGCCAACCCTTTGTGGCCGCTGAGGAAGCTGATGCTGCGCCCTTCGTGTCGATGCGTCAGGGTGCATTGGGTCCGGGCTGCGGTGAGCTGGGCGGCGGAAACGGCGGGAACCACCTCGGTCCGCAGATTCCAGGATCGGCAAAAGTCCAACGTTTCCCCGAGATGGCCCAATACCCCCGGATCCCCGCCGTGCAAACGAACCACCAAATGCCCTTTTTCGGCTTCGGCAAGGATGCGGCGGTGGATATGCGCCTGGGTGGTGGAATGGCTGTGGCCTTTTTTGCCGACGTATTCCGCCCGGGGGCCCAAGGTGCGCAAAACTTGTTCGGGAACCAACCGGTCGTGCAGAATCACGTCCGCGGCTTCCAAAAGCGAAAGCGCTTGTCCGCCCAGCAGTCGGGCGTCGGCGGGACAACCCACCAGGGCCACCAGTCCGGCGGAACGCCGCACGTCCACCCCGCGCAGAGGCGCGAGAAGGTCGGTGCGGTCTTCGCGTACGGTGATGGCGAGCCGACCCTGTTGCGGCGTGGTTTCGTAGTCCAGCCATTCGGTGATGCGCTCCTCCAAACCCAGGCGTTGCAACGCGCAGCCCGCGATGATGACCGCATCGTAGAGACCCGCGTCCAGTTGCTCCAGGCGTTTTCCAATGCTGCCGCGAATCGATTTGCAGACAATGTCCGGGTACAGCGTCCGGATGGCGGCCTCGCGAACCGGACTGCTGGTGCCCACAACGCCGCCGTCCCGCAAATCCACCCCCTCGCGCACGACCAGGGCGTCCCTCGGATCGCGTCCCGGCAAAAAAGCGGCCAGGGCCAGCCCGTCGGGCAGGGGATCGGGCAAATCCTTGGCGCTGTGTACGACCAAGTCCGCGCGACCCTCCACTTGGGCCGCATCCAGTTCCCGGGTGAAAAAATCGCCGGGGACCCCCGGATCGGTCAGGGGCGTGTTTTGGTCCTTGTCCCCGATGGAAGTCAGGTATTCGATGGCGAATGCATGGCCCGGAAAAACATGCCGAAACCCGTCGATCGCTTCTTGCGATTGAATGCGGGAAAGCGGACTGCTTCTGGCGAGAACCCGGATGGTGGGGCTTTCACTCATTTCGGGGTCAAATCACGTAGTCTTTGTGTTCCGGCACCGGGGCGGGTTTTTCCGGAGAGCGGAGCATGCCCGCGGCCACGGTGTCGTTGGTCGCCTCGTCAATGATCACAAACCCGCCGAAATTGCGGTTTTTGCGGTAGGCGTCGTACACCAGCGGCGCCATGGTTTTGAATTTCACCCGTCCGATGTCATTCAAGCCCAGCTCGGCGGTTCCGTGTTGTTCTTCCAGGGTTTCGATATCCACGGTATGCACCACTTCGCGGAACACGACTTTGGTCGTGTTCGGGCCATGTTTGATGATGTATTTGCGCCCGAGGACCAAAGGTTGTTCGTCCATCCAACTGATGTTGGCGTCGTGATCTTGGGTGGTGTAGGGGAGCGTGTCCAGCGAACTGAGGGTGTCGCCGCGGCTGATGTCGATGTCATCTTCCAGTTGGATGACCACGGACTGGGGACTGAAGGCCTCCTCCAATTCCTGGTCCAAGAGGTGGATGGATTTGACCACGGAGCGTTTGCCGGAGGGCAAAACCGTGATTTCCTCGCCTTTGCGGACCACTCCGCCGGTGATTTGTCCCGCGAAACCGCGGAAGTCGTGGTGTTCGTCGGTAAGCGGACGGATCACGTATTGCACGGGCATGCGGAAATCCTTGAGATTCCAGTCGCTGGCAATGTACACGTCTTCCAAATGGCCCAGCAGGGTGGGGCCGTGGTACCAAGGCATGTTTTGCGACTCGTCCACCACGTTGTCCCCCTTGAGGGCGCTGATGGGCACGAACGTGACGTCGCGGATGTCCAGCCGGGGCACGAAGGCGTAAAATTGCTCGCGGATTTCCCGAAAGCGGTCTTCGCTGTAGTTCACCAAATCCATTTTGTTGATGCAGACGACCATATGCGGAATGCCAAGCAGGGAGCTGATATACGCGTGCCGCTTGGATTGTTCCACCACGCCGTTGCGGGCGTCGATGAGCACTAGGGCCAAATTGGCCGTGGACGCGCCGGTGACCATGTTGCGGGTGTATTGCACGTGACCGGGGGTGTCGGCAATGATGAATTTCCGGCGCGGAGTGGCGAAATAGCGGTAGGCGACGTCGATGGTAATGCCCTGTTCGCGTTCGGAACGCAAACCGTCGGTGAGGTTGGCCAGATTGACGTCACTGCCGCCCGCGAGATCGGCGGAGCGTTGCAGGGCGTCCCATTGGTCTTCGAAAATGGATTTCGAGTCGTGCAACAGGCGCCCGATCAGGGTGCTTTTGCCGTCGTCGACGCTGCCGGCGGTGGTAAAGCGGAGGAGTTCGATGGATTTGGGGTCGGGATTGCTCATGGGGAATGGAAAAGTGAAAAGGGTGAGAGCTTCGGGGCGGGGGAGATCGGGCCGGATTCGTTTAGAAATAGCCTTCGCGTTTGCGGTCTTCCATGGAGCTTTCGGAGACCTTGTCGTCGGCCCGTCCGCCACGTTCGGTGACCCGGGCGGTGGAGACTTCCCCGATAATGTGTTCCACGGTGGTGGCCTCGGACTCAATGCAGCCCGTGCTCATGATGTCGCCGATGGTGCGCACCCGGACTTGCAGGGTTTTGACCTCTTCGTTGTCTTTGGGCGGAAGCAAGTCGTTGACGGGCAGCCATTGGCCCGCGCGCCGCACCACTTCGCGCTTGTGGGCGAAATAGATGCTGGGAAGTTCCAGCTTTTCGCGTTGAATGTATTCCCACACATCCATTTCCGTCCAGTTGGAAAGCGGAAAAACGCGCATGTGTTGTCCAGGGATCAAGCGGCCATTGTAGATGTTCCACAATTCGGGGCGTTGTTTCTTGGGATCCCATTGGCCGAATTCATCCCGGAAAGAGAAGAAACGCTCCTTGGCGCGGGCCTTTTCCTCGTCTCGCCGCGCGCCTCCCAGGGCGGCGTCGAATCGAAACTCCTCGATGGCGGCCAACAGGGTGGGGATTTGCAAACGATTGCGGCTGAGTTCCCCCGGCACCTGGGTGGCGATGCCCTTGGCCAGGGCGTCCTCCACGGTGCGGACAATCAGCTTCGCCCCCAATTCCGCGGCCCGGCGGTCGCGGAATTCGTTGAGTTCGGGGAAATTGTGCCCCGTGTCGACGTTGAGCAACGGAAAGGGGATCCGGGCCGGACGGAAAGCTTTCTCCGCCAGGCGCAGCATCACAATGGAATCTTTCCCCCCGCTGAACATGAGGGTGGGGCGTTCGAATTGGGCCGCGACTTCACGCAGAACGTGAATGCCTTCGGACTCCAAATAATCAAGATGGGTCAGTTTGTATTTGTTCATGGATCACAAGGGAAAAATCATAGGGGAAATTGGTGTCTCTTATAGCTTCGCGGAATCGAGGTGCAAGCCACATTCCCGTTTTTCGAGGACCTTGGTGGGGTCGTAATAGTTAAATTCATTGGGAAGATCGTGCTTTTGGATATAGGCCTCCATGTCCGCGTCCGTCCAGTCGAGGATGGGGCACAGCTTGATCACTCCGTCCCCGGTCAGGCCCACGACATTCATGCTTTCGCGATGGGGATTTTGCACCCGCCGCAGTGCCGTCAGCCAGACCTTGGGCTTCAGCGCGGCCATGCCGCGACGGAACGGCTCCAATTTCACTTCCTCCGTGAAGGCCTCGTGGGCGGCCTCGTCATCAATCGAAGGAATGCCGCCGTTGACCGTGTCGCGATGCGCGGCCGTCCGTTTGGGAATGTACAAATGCACGTTCAAATTGAGTTTGGCAATGGTGGCTTCTGCACATTTGTAGGTGGCGGGGGTATTGTAGCCGTGATCGACCCAGAGGACGGGAATGCGCGGCTGAATTTGCGCCGCCAGATGCAACAATACCGCTTCGTATGGGCGGAAATTCGTGGAAATCATCATCTTGCCGCCGGAAAAACGTTCGGCCCAGCGCAGAATTTCTTCGGGGGAGGCGTTTTTCAAGTCGGCATTGGCTTTTTGGGGATCAATGGATTGGGTCATCGGCTTGTCGGGAATGAGGTTAAATGGAATAATCGGGAACGGCGGCGCGTCGGAGTTCATCCTCCTTGCGCAGTAAACTTTGGAAATCGGTTTCGTCCATCACCTTGTTGAGGGCGTTTTCCGCTTCCTCCCAAACGGTGGTGAACACATCCGCATCCCCGGAAGGGGAAAACCACGGACCCTCCACGCATCGAATGATTTCCCCGAGACTGATCTCGCGGGCGGGACGGGACAGTACATACCCCCCTTCTTTTCCTCGAATGGATTCCGTAAACCCATTTTGTTTCAGATCCCGCAAAATGGCCTCCAGAAACCGCGGCGGAATGTCCTGCAACTCCGCGATTTGCTGAATGGTCATGGGACCCGAGCCCTCCCGGCGCGTCAGCGCCAGCACGGCCTTCAGGGCGTATGTACACTTTTTTGAAATCATAGTGCAGTATCCCTATTGATTTAGTAGGGTTTGTCAAGGGGTATTCTGCGGGAATGTCCGTGCTCCGTTCGATGTTCACCCGTCAGCCGGGAATGCCGGCACGCCGCGTCAGCGGTTCTTGTCTTGAAATTTGGACATTCCTTGTTGGATATTGGATATTTTCCTTATCCAATATTCAACATCCAACAAGGAACATCCAACCCTGAAACCGCTGAAAAATCGGATCGCGGGCATTCCTGACCGCACTGCTCGCAAAAATTAACAACCTTCTCCGGTTCTTTCCTTTCTTTTTTGATCCCGTTTATATAGCCTCTCGAAAATATGGAGCCATCCGACACCCCAACCTCTCACAAATCTTCCTCCCCTTCCGGTGAAAGCGGGACAGATCGTTCTGCGGCCCCGCGTTCCATGTTGCGCCATCAATTGAAAATCAAACGGGATCAGAACGAACGTCAACGAAACGATCCGCCCGAACAGGATGAACAGGATGATGCCGATCAATCGATTGAAGTGAAACTTGTGCCCGAGTCCAAGCCGCCGGACAATCCCCCTCCCGAACGAATTTCCACGGAAAAGCCCGCTTTGGTGCAAAAACCCCTGGTTTCTCCATCCGAAGCGTCCGCGTCCGCTTTGCCCGCGAACACCGAAAACACGCCGATCCCGCCAGAAGAAAAACGACAGCCCTCCCGATTGAACCACGCATTGGCCAAAGCCAACGATTCCCGTCGAAAAAAAGAAGAGTCGGAAAGACCGCGCGAGCAAGCCTCCCGTCCATCAAAGTCCGCAAGCCCGGCCCCCAACTCCAACCCCCAAATCGTTACCCCACGCAAAAAGCCCTTGTCCGGAGTCGATGGGCCGACCTTCATGGATTTGTTCTTGGATTTCCGACGCTTTACGGACGGGATCCATCCCCTCAAAGGCTGGGGCGAAGCCTTTTTGCTGGTGTTGATTTCGGGACTCGCCTGGTCACAGATCGCATTGATGTTGTTCATCCCCGATCATCCGGGACCTATGCCGCTGACCGGGAACACCACCTCGCTGGTGCTGCTGTTTCTCCAGGACATCTCCATGGGGGTGCTGGGGTGGTTGTTGATGGGGATGTTCGTGCATGGGCTGTTTTTTGTCTGTGGAGGACGTCCCCCTTTGTTGTGGACCCTGAAAGTGTTGGTGTACGCGCTGCTTCCCTTTACCCTGACGCGGATTGGATTCATTTTGTACGGCTTCCAATCGGGGACGGAGGCGTATATTCGCGGTTATCGTCCGGGGTGGGTGCTCGAATACGTGCCCCTGTTTTATACCGTGCTTTTGGCATGGGCCGGGGTCCGCCTGGCCTTGTCCACCCGAAGCAAACACTGCCAAGGCAAGTTCGGCGTCGGTCTCGGGATTTTTATGATTCTTCCCGGTTTTTCCTTGGCCTGGACCTTGGCCGGGATGGAAATCCGCACCGTGTTTCATGGCAAAGAAGTGATGGAACACTGGGAAGACGCGCATGACTCTTGGCAGGCACAACACCGGCGGGAAGGGTTGATGACCCTGAACTTGCTGGAAGCCATTCCTCTCGGGATGGACGTGCAAATGAAGGCCGATTTTTATCTGATGCGCGGGGAACTGCGCATGTTGTCCGGCGATGTCCTGGGTGCACGGCAAGATTTTCTGAGCTTGAGTCATCTGATGCCCAAGGACCACAGTCACCACCGATTGGGCCGCGGGGCAAATTTGCTCTTGTTGTCCCGCGCGGATTTGGGTCTGCCCCATCTGGAGCGGGCCGCGGAAATGACGCCGGAATCCGCCGACGTCCAACGATGGCTGGCTTGGATCAAACTTGGGCGTTTCGGGGACGCGGACACAGACCTACAGGCCGCGGAAGGCCATGCCCGGCAGGCCATGATTCTGGCGCCAAACGCGCTACACCAGCAAGTGCTCCTGGAGGCCCTTCACGCGCAAAACCGACACGAGGAGATCTTGCGTCTGGTGGACAGATGGGCCGAGGTGGAAATTTACCGCGCCGATGTGCTGTACATGCTCTCAGACGCGGCGCTTGCCCTCGGTCGTGCGCCCGAATCAAGGGTATGGGCGGAACGGGCGGAGGAACGCGCCGCCCGGCACTGATTTCAGTCTCCCTTCAATGGGTGCGGAACGATGTTGCTCCGTATAGCAACAGGTATTATATAAAAATTTTGGCTTGACGGTTTGGGGGGTGGTGGGGTAGGGTTTGGACATGTTGGTACCGAAATCATCTTATTTCAGCAATATGCCGCCGACGGTTTGGTCGGGGGGCGGGCGGAAACGCGGGTTGCGGAT